>NZ_JAAIUZ010000018.1:0-103363 GCF_010894375.1 Stenotrophomonas sp. B1-1
CATATGGGGATCGGCGGCCAGCCACCTATCTCCAGAGTGCCGCTGAACAACGTAGTGGGTTTACACAACTAACAGTCGACTCTACCCCCGTCAGGCATTCCATCCCGTCAGGCATTCCACCCCGGCACGCATTCCACCCCGGCACGCATTCCACCCCGGCACGCATTCAACGCCGCCAGGCCATGCACCCACCCGGCTGCCAAACAGCGCTTAACGCTGCTTGGCCCACTTATAGAACCGCTTCCAGCTCTGGCGCACGGCGGACACCCAGCCCGGGTCGGCCACCAGCGCAGCCTGGGCGGCGCTCGGGGCCTGGCCGGTCACGCGCTGGCGCATCTTCAGCAGGTTCTTCATGTCGCTGCGGCTGAGCTGGCGGCTGAGCGGGTTGCGGCGCAGCCAGCGCGGTACGCGCCAGGCCGAGGTGAAGTCCAGCAGCACCGGTACGCCGGCGCTGACAACTACATTCGTGCCGTGCAGGTCGTTGTGGGTGATACCGGCGGCATGCAGGCGGCTGAGGGCGTGCTGCAGCTGTTCGAACACGTCGTTGCCCACGGCCTGGGCGGTGCTCAGGGTCTGGCCGGGAATGAATTCCATGCCCAGCGCCAAGCCGCCCAGGGTGCCCAGCAGGGCCGGGGCGTGCTTCCAGCCACCCAGGCGCTGCAGCATGCGCGCTTCGCGGCGCACCATCAGGCGCGCGATCAGCGAAACCGGCGTGCCACGGTAGCGGGAATAGTCCTTCACCACGGCCGGACGGCCGTCCATGCAGGTGCGGTAGACGTCCGGGGCCAGGAAACGATCGCCGCGCTTGAGCAGCAGCGGGGCCACGGCGTCATCGCCGCAGGACGGGGAGGGGGAGGCAGAGAGAGTCATGTGCGGGGTCTCGGACGACCCGGTGGGCGGCGCTGAGCGTCAAGCGAACCGGTACGACTGGGGGGATTAGCTAAACTTTCGTTAAGTACAATTTTAGTACCGCCGAGTTCGCTATTCCACGGTTTGTCGTAGAAATGTCGGGGTCGTGGCTGGAACAGTTCGTCGCGCAGGCTCGGACAATTCTGTCTCAGTTATCCAATATGCCTTTACCTATCAATACGTTGCAGGAACGGCAACAGCGCATCGCGCAGCTGGTCCAGCCCCGGTTGTTCCACCGGGAAGTGGCCGCAGCCGTCCAACAGCACGCGCTGCTTGGGCGCGGCCAGTCGCTGGTAGAAGCGGTCGCTGATGGCCACCGGGGTCCAGTCGTCGCAGGCCGGGTGCAGCATCAGCACGGGGCAGCGCTGGAATTGTTCGGGTTCCAGTGCCGGGGCGGTGCCGAACAGCGAGGCCAGCAGGCCGACCGGCACCCGGTTGCCGCCGCCCAGCGGATCGGCGCAGACCAGGGCCGTCAGGGCGGGGTCGCGCGACATGCGCTGCATGTGGGTGAACCAGCGCACCGGTACCCGCAGGCCACGGGTCAGCCGGCTGAGCGGCCGCAGGGTAAGCAGCAGGGCGCGCATCCACGGCTGCCGCACCAGCGCGGCCTGCACCACCGGGTCGCGCGGGTCGGCCAGAGTGGTGGCGGCAATACCGCGCACCCACCGCGATTCGGCCGCCACCAGATACGCCAGGTAGCCGCCGATGCTGGCGCCCAGCAGTACGATTGGCCGCGCGCCCTGGGTGTGCTCGGTGTCGATCAGCGCCAGCAGGGCGCGCTTCCAGGCCGCGTAGTCCACCTGTGCCCAGTGCGCCGGGCTCAGGCCGTAGCCGGGCAGATCGGGCGCCAGCACTTCATGGCCGGCGTCGGCCAGCGCGGCGGCCAGCGGCGCGAACATGCGGCCATAGCCGCCGGCGCCGTGTACCAGCACCACCGTCAGCGGCGCCTGGCGCGGGCCGTGACGGTCCAAGCGCAGCGTGCCACCGGCCCAGCGGAAGGCTTCACTGCGCGGTGTGGCAGTCGGCTGGCCGGGGAAGAAATCCGCGTAGCGGGCACTCAGGGCGGGGTAATCGGGGGGCGCAACGGCAGGCATGCGGGAAGTGTAGGCCAGCCGTTCAGCCACGTGATGCTGAACCGGACGCACGGGCAACTTGACCACGGCCCACCGGCTGCCGACCATAAGCTGTTAATCCGCGACATCGGCGGCCGCTCCCACCCGGCACGTCACCGTCCCCTGCCGCGTCCCCAACCTGGTGCTGGCCGCGCGGCCGCATCGTTCGTTTCCCTGTCCGGCACCCGCTGGAGGAAAGTGTTTTGATCATCAAGATTGTCCTGGCAGCGCTGTTCGTGGCCTGCGTGCTGTACATCCATTTCCGCGGCAAGGTCCGCGCGCGCTGGTCGCGCCAGTTGCTGGACCATTCCAGCTTCATGGCCCCGATCAACGTGATCATGTACCTGTTCTCGAAGGTGCCGACCACGCCGTTCCTGGACCCGGGCAAGGAGCTGCCGCAGCTGGAACCGCTGCGCCAGAACTGGCAGGTGATCCGCGATGAGGCGCTGGCGCTGCGCGACGCGCAGAAGATCGCCGCCTCCAGCAGCTACAACGATGCCGGTTTCAATTCGTTCTTCCGCCGTGGCTGGAAGCGCTTCTACCTGAAGTGGTACGGCCCGTCGCACCCGTCGGCCAAGGCCATGTGCCCGAAGACCGTGGCGCTGATCGAATCGATTCCCGATGTGCGTGCGGCGATGTTCGCGCAGCTGCCGCCGGGCAGTGAACTGCGCCCGCACCGCGACCCGTTCGCCGGTTCGCTGCGCCTGCACCTGGGCCTGAGCACACCCAACGACGACGGCTGCTACATCGTGGTGGACGGGGTGAAGAAGAGCTGGCGCGATGGCGAGTGGATGATGTTCGACGAGACCTATATCCACCATGCGCACAACGAGACCGAGCAGGACCGCGTGATTCTGTTCTGCGATATCGCCCGCCCGCTGCGCTTCGGCCTGCCGGGCCTGTTCAACCGCGCCGTGGCGGCCACGCTGCTGGCCGGCGGTGCATCGCCGAACCTGCCCGGTGACCCGACCGGTGGCGTGAACAAGGCCTTCGGTGGCCTGTACAAGGTGCGCCTGAAGGCCAAGGCACTGCGCGAACGCAGCGTGGTGGCCTACCAGGTGATCAAGTGGGGCTTGGTGGTGGCGGTGATTGCCGGTATCTGGGCGATCTGATCACGCTTTTGTAGCGTCGAGCCATGCTCGACTGCATTTCGATCAGATCGCGGTAGCCCCGCAGAAGAGCAGTCGAGCATGGCTCGACTCTACAGAAACAAGAAACCCGCGCTGTCGCCAGCGCGGGTTTTTGTTTGGATCAACCCTTCAGTGCAGCCTGCACGAACGGCGGGGTCACCAGCACGCCGGTGTGCAGCGCGGCGGTGTAGTACAGGGTGTTGAAGGTCTTGGCAGCCGAATCGGCCTGGCGGAAGTCGAAACCGCTCTCGCCCTTGCGGGCCATGGTCACGCTCCACCAGCCGGTGGGGTAGCACGGCTGCGGGAACGGCAGGGTCTTGAACGAGCCGAAGCCGGCCTTGCCCATTTCCGTGCGCATCTCGTTGATCAGCTCCAGCTGCATCAGCGGCGATTCGGACTGCTGCACCAGGATGCCGTCGTCCTTCAGGGCCTTGAAGCAGCTCTCGTAGAAGGCCTTGTTGAACAGGCCTTCGCCCGGGCCGACCGGGTCGGTCGAGTCCACGATCACCACGTCCACGCTGCCGGCCGGGCAGTTGGCCATGTAGGCCACGCCGTCGTCGAACAGCAGCTCGGCGCGGGCGTCATCGTTGGAATCGCACAGTTCCGGGAAGTGCTTGCGCGCCATCACGGTGACCTGCTCGTCGATATCGCACTGGGTCACGCTTTCCACGCCGCGGTGCTTGAGCACTTCGCGCAGGGTGCCGCAGTCGCCGCCACCGATGATGACCACGCGCTTGGGCGCGGCGTGGGTGAACAGCACCGGGTGGCTGATCATCTCGTGGTAGAAGAAGTTGTCCTTGCTGGTCAGCATGATGGCCCCGTCGATGGTCATCAGGTTGCCCCAGTCGGTGGTCTGGAAGATTTCGATCTTCTGGAACGGCGACTGCACTTCGTCCAGCTTGCCGGTGATGCGGTAGCCGATGGCCGAGCCAGTGCGTTCGAAGTGTTCGATGTACCAGTTGCTGCTGTCAGTCATGGAGATACGGTCCTGTTCGGAGGGGATGGAGCCGGGCTGACGGCGGGGTGCCTCGCTTCCGGACGGATCGGCCCGTTCAGGTTCAGACCTGCCACGGGCGCGGGCGCGCATGATAACGAACCTGTGGGCACATAGGCGTTATCATGCCCCCCCTTTTATTGCCAACAAGGCCGACTGCAATGACCGATTGGTCCCTCGACCAAGCCCGCAAGACCTACTCGATCCCGCATTGGGCGGATGGTTACTTCGATGTGGATCAGGCCGGGCACATGGTGGTGAGACCGACCGGGGCGGACGGCCCGGTGGTATCGCTGCCCAAGGTGGTGGACGCCGCGCGTGAAGGCGGCGCCAAGCTGCCGCTGCTGGTGCGCTTCCCGGACATCCTGGGCCAGCGCCTGGGCAAGCTGCAGGCGGCCTTCGCCCAGGCCCAGCAGGACTGGGACTACACCGGCGGCTACACCGCCGTGTACCCGATCAAGGTGAACCAGCACCGCGGCGTGGCCGGCACCCTGGCCAGCCACCACGGTGAAGGCTTCGGCCTGGAAGCGGGCAGCAAGCCCGAACTGATGGCCGTGCTGGCGCTGTCGCGCCCGGGTGGCCTGATCGTCTGCAACGGCTACAAGGACCGCGAGTACATCCGCCTGGCCCTGATCGGCCGCAAGCTGGGCCTGCAGACCTTCATCGTGATCGAGAAGCCGTCCGAGCTGAAGCTGGTGCTGGAGGAATCCAAGGCGCTGGACGTGAAGCCGGGCTTGGGCGTGCGCATGCGCCTGGCCTCGCTGGGCGCCGGCAAGTGGCAGAACAGCGGTGGCGACAAGGCCAAGTTCGGCCTGTCCCCGCGCCAGCTGCTGGACCTGTGGAAGTCGCTGCGCGATACCGAATACGCCGACTGCCTGAGCCTGCTGCATTTCCACATGGGCTCGCAGATTTCCAACGTGCGCGACATCGCCAACGGCATGCGCGAAGCCACCCGCTACTTCGTCGAGCTGTCGCAGCTGGGCGCGAAGATCACCCACGTGGACGTGGGTGGCGGCCTGGGCGTGGATTACGAAGGCACCCGTTCGCGCAGCTTCTGCTCGATCAACTACGGCCTGCATTCCTACGCCAGCAACATCGTGCAGCCGCTGGCCAATGCCTGCGAAGAACACGGCCTGACCCCGCCGCGCATCGTGACCGAGTGCGGCCGCGCGATGACCGCGCACCACGCGGTGCTGATCGCCAACGTGTCTGAAGTGGAGCAGGCGCAGGAAGGCCGCGTGCCCGACGCACACGACGACGAGCCGGCCTCGATCCGCCACCTGCGCGAGATCCACGAGGAACTGGACGTGCGCCCGGCAGTGGAATTGTTCCAGGAAGCGCAGCATTTCCATGCCGAAGGCCTGGCCAGCTACGCGCTGGGCCAGATCGACCTGCCGCAGCGTGCGCGCATCGACGATCTGTTCTACGCCATCGCCCACGGCGTGCGCGCGCGCCTGAGCTACGACGAAAAGAGCCACCGCCCGGCGCTGGACGAACTGAACGAGCGGCTGGTGGACAAGTACTTCGTCAACTTCAGCGTGTTCGAATCGATTCCCGATGCCTGGGCGATCGACCAGGTGTTCCCGATCGTGCCGATCGAGCGCCTGAACGAGACCCCCGACCGCCGCGGCATCATCGCCGACATGACCTGCGATTCGGACGGCATGGTGAAGACCTATGTCGAGAACGAAAGCCTGGACACCTCGCTGCCGCTGCACGCGATCAAGCACGGCGAAAGCTACCGCATCGGTTTCTTCATGGTGGGTGCCTACCAGGAAATCCTGGGCGACATCCACAACCTGTTCGGCGATACCGACGCGGTGGAAGTGGTGGCCGATGCCGATGGCTACGCGATCACCCAGCAGCGCCGCGGTGATACCACCGACGTGATGCTGGACTACGTGGGCTACAAGCTGGACGACCTGCGTGCGGCCTACGCCCAGCGCGTGGCTGCGGCCGATCTGTCGCCGGAGCGTGCGCAGGAACTGTCCGAAGCGCTGGAAGCGGGCCTGACCGGCTACACCTACCTGTCCGACGAACCGCTGGTCTGATGTTCATGGGAACGCCGGGCCTGGCCCGGCGCTACCGGTCTTGGTGAGCCTCGCCCGATGAGCGCCCGCGCGATCTTCCATCTGTTCCTGCATGCCGCCGTGCCAGCCCTGCTGGCATGGCTGTTCTGGCGCAAGCGCTTCGCCTCGGCGTGGTTGTTGATGCTGCTGGGCTGGATCATCGATCTGGACCATCTGCTGGCCGACCCGATCTACGCGCCCAATCGCTGCAGCATCGGTTTCCACCCGCTGCACACTGCACCGGCCATTGCGGTGTATGCCGGCCTGTGCGTGCCGAAGAAAACCCGGCTGGTGGGCATCGGGCTGATGATCCACATCGTGCTGGACGCCATTGATTGCTGGTGGATGCACCACCGCTGACGGCGGACGCGGTTGCCTGCGTTGGCGGGACCGTTGCATTGCCTTGGTAGATGCCGACCTTGGTCGGCATGGCGTGGCCGGGACCGTTGGATTGCTTTGGTAGATGCCGACCTTGGTCGGCATGGCGTGTCGACCAAGGTCGACACCTACCGGTCGTGGCGGGGCCGTTGCGCTGCTTTGGTAGATGCCGACCTTGGTCGGCATGGTGTGTCGACCAAGGTCGACACCTACCGATCGTGGCGGGGCCGTTGCGCTGCTTTGGTAGATGCCGACCTTGGTCGGCATGGCGTGGCCGGGACCGTTGGATTGCTTTGGTAGATGCCGACCTTGGTCGGCATGGCGTGTCGACCAAGGTCGACACCTACCGGGCGTGGGCGGGGCGAGCGCAGCGGCAGGTCACCCCACCGGCAACCACAACGTTGCCCGCAGCCCCGGCTGTGCGTTCTGCAGCGCCAAACGCCCGCCATAACTGGCGGCAATATCGCCCACGATCGCCAGCCCCAGGCCGCTGCTGCCGGCGCGCTCATCCAGGCGCACGCCGCGCTCGGTCACCCGCGCCAGCGCCTCGGCGGCCAAGCCCGGGCCGTCGTCGCGTACGTCGATGCGCAGCTGCCCGTCTTCGGCCACTGCGGTAACGCGCACCTGCTGCGTGGCCCACTTGCCCGCGTTGTCCAGCAGGTTGCCCAGCATTTCTTCCAGGTCTTCGCCCGCACCTGCGAAGCGCAGTGCCGGTGCCATCGCCTCTGCAACGAAGGTCACCCCACGTTCGCCGTGTACGCGCGCCATCAGGCCGCATAGCGCCTGCGCCACCGGTTCCACCTCGGTGCGTTGGCGGTGGTCGGCACTGATGCCCGCGGCCAGGTAGCGGTCCACGCTGGCCTGCATGCGTGTGCCCTGTTCGCGCAGGGTACGGCGCCAGTCGTGGCCGTCGCCGTCCGCTTCGGCTGCCAGCACGCTCAGCGGTGTCTTCAGTGCGTGCGCCAGATCCTGTGCGCTGGTGCGCGCGCGCGCCACCATGCGTTGCTGGTGGTCCAGCAGCGTGTTCAGTTCTTCGCCCAGCGGCGCGATCTCCGCACCCAGGCCGGTGCTATCGATCTGCTGCGCCTGGCCGCGGCGCACGCGTTCCAGTTGCGCGCCCAGCCGCTGCAGCGGGCGCAGGCCGAAATGCACCTGGCTGGCCAGCACCGCCAGCCAAGCCGCCACCAGGATGGCCAGTGCGATGGCGGTGCGCTGGCGGAAGGTCGCCACGTCGGCGTCCAGCGCACTGCGATCGGTGGCCACCACGGCCAGGTACGGGCCACTGGCGCGCGGCAGGCGCACCTGCTGCACGCGTGCGCGCAGCGACTGCTGCAACGGCCCGGGCAGGTCGCGTGTTGCCGGGCCGTTGCCGGTAACCGGCAGCGTTTCGTCCCACAGCGAGCGCGACTGCAGCAGCACCGTGCCGGCTTCATCGGCCACCTGCCAGTAGGCGCCGGAAAACACCCGCTGGAAGCGCGCATCGTTGGGTTCCTGGCGCAGGTGCAGTTGGCCGTCGGCGCCGATTTCTGCCTGCGCCAGCAGGGTCAGCATGTCCTGCTGCAGTTCCTGGTCCAGCCGATCGCGCGCGCTGCGCTGGTACAGCTCGCCCAGCAGCGCGCTGGCCAGCACCGACACCAGCAGCAGGCCCACGCCGCCGGCCAGCAGCAGGCGGCGCCGCAGCGAAGGCTGCCCGCTCACGGCGGGGCCAGCCGCCAGCCCTGGCCGCGCACGGTCTGGATCAGATCCACCCCCAGCTTGCGCCGCACCCGGCCCAGCAGCACGTCCAGCGCGTTGGAATCGGGGTCCAGCCCGCCATCGAACACGTGTTCGCCCAGGCGGTCGCGGCCGATCACCTGGCCGCTGTGGTGGATGAAGCAGCTCAGCAGGCGGAATTCCTGCGGGCTCAGCGCCAGCGCCTCACCGTCCAGCTCGAAGCGCCCGGCGTTCACGTCCAGCTGCAGGGGGCCGCATTGCAGGCGCGGGCTGGCGTGGCCGTGACTGCGGCGGATCAGTGCCCGCAGGCGCAGGACCAGTTCGTCGGCCTGGAAGGGTTTGGTCAGGTAGTCGTCGGCACCGGCATCGAAACCGGCCAGCTTGTCGTGCCAGCGCCCGCGCGCGGTCAGCACCAGTACTGGGAACGTGCGGGCGTTGCTGCGCCACCGTTCGATCACGCTCAGGCCGTCCAGGCCGGGCAGGCCCAGATCGACGATGGCGGCCTGGATGTCGTCCACCTGTCCGATTTCTTCGGCCTGGCGGCCATCGGCCACCACCTGGACTACGTAGCCGGCCTGTTCCAGCAGCGGCTGCAGGCGGTGTGCCAGGGCCTCGTCGTCCTCGGCCAGCAGGATGCGCATCAGTCGTCCAGCTCCGTCTTCAGCAGCTTGCCGGTGCGCGCATCATAGTCCAGCTCCACCACCACGCCGTCGGCACGCAGGATCTCGACTTCGTACACGCCGTCGTCCAGCTCCACTTCCAGCAGTTGGCCGGCGTGGCGTTTCAGTGCATCACGCACCACGCTCTCCAGCGGCACATAGCGGCCCTGCTGCACCGCGCGGCGCGCCACCTGCTGTTCCGGGTCCTGGCTGGGCCCGGCGGCCACGGGGGCGCTGGCCAGGGCCAGCAGCAGGGACAGGGCAGGGAAGACGTTCACGGCGTGATGCGATGGATGGAGAGCGGGAGTTGGCGCGAGTGTGCCAGCGCTGGCTAACCATCGACTAACAGGCGCGGCTAAGGGCCTGTTAGGCAGCGTGGGCAAGCTGGTGTTGCCGGGCTGGTCCGGCCCCAACAGGAGAACCCCCATGCTGAAGTCCCTCGCCCTGGCCACCGTGGCCGCACTCGCCCTGGCCCCCGCCGCCCAGGCCGCCCCGCTGGGCATCGCCCAGGTGGAACAGACCCTGCGCAAGGCCGGCTACACCCAGATTCACGAGATCGAGCGCGATGACGGTCTGTGGGAGGCCGACGTCAGCCGCGCCGATGGCCGTTTCAGCGAGGTCTACGTGGACCCCAAGACCGGTGAGATCTTCGATGAGCACAACGGCCGCGCGCTGCTGGGCACCGAACAGGTGCTGGCCAAGGCGCAGGCGCAGGGCCTGCGCGAGATCCATTCGCTGGAACGTGATGGCGCGACCTGGTCGCTGGAAGCGCGCAATGCCCGCAACCAGAAGGTGGAGGTGCGCATGAGCGGTTACGACGGCCGCATCCTGCACAGCGAGCGCGACGGCTGGCTGGATTGACCGAGCGTTGGTAGCTGCCGATCTTGGTCTGTAGAGCGTGTCGACCAAGGTCGACACCTACCGGGCAATCGGCTTTGGTAGCTGCCGACCTTGGTCGGCAGAGCGTGTCGACCCGGGTCGACACCTACCGGGCAATCGGCTTTGGTAGCTGCCGACCTTGGTCGGTAGAGCGTGTCGACCCAGGTCGACACCTACCGGGCAATCGGCTTTGGTAGCTGCCGACCTTGGTCGGTAGAGCGTGTCGACCCGGGTCGACACCTACCGGGCAATCGGCTTTGGTAGCTGCCGACCTTGGTCGGCAGAGCGTGTCGACCCAGGTCGACACCTACCGGGTCTTCGGCTTACCAGCCGTACGGCGGCGGGTAATCCCAATACCCCGGGCCACCACCGTAGTAACCGCCACCATAGGGCCCGAAGTACCCCGGGCCCTTGCCTTCGCTCACGTGGATGTTGACGTTGACCCCGCGGGTCTTGCCCTCATCGGTGGTGTAGTTCTTGCTCAGGTTCAGGGTGGCCGCGTTGTAGTGGCTGTTGCCGGTGTTCTTCGAATAGCCGATGCCGGTGGTGAAGCTGCCGGAGACCTTCAGCTTGTCGTCCTGCACGTCGGCGATCTTTGCATCGTCATGTACGCGCGGGCCGCTCTTGTCACCGTAGTAGGTGCCGGGCGGGTCCTGCGGCAGGGACGGGTCGTTCAGGTAGCGCATCGGCGCCTGCGGCACCGACAGGTCCAGGCCGTTGGACTGCGGGGCGGTGGCACCGGCGGCGGACTGGGCAAGCGCGGCGCCCGGTAGGGCGGCCAGGCACAGCAGCAGGGACAGGGGGCGGATCATCACGACGCTCCAACGCAAGGGGCCGCGCAACACGCGGCGGTACAGGCCGACGCTAGCAGGCGTTGCTTGAATGATGCCTGTAGCCGGCCCGTAGAGTCGAGCCACCACCGCTTTTGTAGAGTCGAGCTTGCTCGACTGCTGTTGGCAGAAGCAGTCGAGCAAGCTCGACTCTACCGGGGTCTTGGGCGCAGTCGAGCAAGCTCGACTCTACGCAAGGCGGGCGTCACGCCCGCCGTTCAAACCCGAACAGGCCCTGCAGCGGGTGCCGCCGCCGCTCCAGCCCGGCGCGCAGCAACCCGGCGCCGATCATCGAATAGGTAATGCCGTTACCACCGTAGGCCATGGCGAAGTGCACCCGTGGCCCCCACTGCGCGTGCGGGCCGAAGAACGGCAGGCCGTCGGCGGTCTCGGCGAACGTGCCCGCCCACGAGAACGCCGGGGTCGGCTGCAACTGCGGGAGCCAGTGCAGCAGCTGCTTCATCAGCTGCCTGGCCTTGCCCTGCACGCGACGGTCGCGGCGCGCAGGCACGTCGATGGCATCGTCCAGCCCGCCCACCAGCAGGCGCCCTTCGCCGGTGGCACGCAGGTACAGGTACGGCCGCGCGCTTTCCCACACCATGGTCTGCTGCAGGGGACCCAGCACCTGCGCATCGATGGGGTCGGTGATGAAGGCGTAGCTGCTGCAGTTGCGGGCCACACGTGGCTTCAGCCAGTGCTGGGTGGCGTAGCCCATGGCCAGCACCACATGACGCGCCTTGATGACCGCGCCGGCGGCGGTGCGTGCGGTCACGCCGCGTGGGCCGGGCTGCAGGGCCTCCAGCACGGTGCGGTCGTACACACCGCAGCCGCGCCGCTGCAGCCGCTGCAGCAGCCCATAGGTCAGCGCGTAGGGGTCCACGCGCGCGGCCTGCCGGGTCAGCAGGGCGCCGCCGGCATCCACGCCGAAGTGTTCGCGCAGGCGCTGTGGGGTCTGCCAGCGGGCATCCAGGCCGGCGCGGCGGCGTGCGTCGCCCTCGGCCATCAGGCGCGGCACGTCGCGGCTGCGGCTGGCCAGGTACAGGCTGTCCATGCGCTGGAAATCCACGCCACGCAGGCCGCGGGCGGCATCGCGCAGCGCCGGCAGGGCCTCGGCGCAGGCCCGGTAGGCCACGGTGGCCGCGTCCGCACCGTACTGCTCGGCCAGTTCCAGCAGATGGGTATCGATCTCGTACTGCAGCAGCGCGGTGCTGGCCGAGGTGCTGCCCCAGCCGATGTCGCGCTGCTCGATCACGGCCACATCGTGGCCATGGCCGCACAGCTCATCGGCGATCAGCGCACCGGTCACACCGCCGCCCACCACCAGCACGTCGCACTGCAGGTCCTGCTGCAGCGGCGGGAACGCATGCAGCAAGCCGTTGCGCACCGCCCACCACGGGTAGCCACTTTTCAGGTCCATGGGGGCAGGGGCTCAGGCAGTGGGGTGGCCGGTGTGTGGCGTATGGATCAGTTCGGACAGATCGAAGCCCTGCTGCTGTGCGGTGGCCAGATAATGGTCGCGCACGGTGGCATCGAGCTGCGGCTGGCGGGACAGCAGCCACAGGTAGTTGCGGTCGGGGCTGCCGACCAGGGCCACGCTGTAGTCCGGGGCGACCTGGATGACCCAGTAGTCGCCCTTGGCGAACGGCAGCCAGCGCAGGCCCTTGGGCAGGAAGCTGACTTCCAGGCGCGCGCTGTCGTTGTCCACGGCGCTGGCTTCACCGGTGGCCTCTTCCACTTCGCCGTCCATGCGGCAGCGGTTGGTCACCCCCACGTTGCCGTTGTCCAGCAGGCGGTAGTGCGCCGACACGTCGGTGCAGCCGTCCGGCTCGTGGCGCATGGGCAGGCGGGCGATCTCGTACCAGGTGCCCAGGTAGCGGGGCAGCTTGAGGTCGGTGACGGTCTTCAGCGTCGGCAGGTCGGTCATGATCATGCGGGGTTGCGGTCGGTTCCCCACCTTGCCCACGCCGCTGCCATGGCCGGGTGAAGCCCGGGCGAGGGTGGTGTCCAGAACATTGCGTCGCCGTGGCGGTGCAGGTGCGGTGCCGGTGGCGGCGGTATGCTGCGGCCAGCGCCGGGTTTTTCCGATTCCAAGGCAGTGGAGGTGCCGATGTACCAGGTGATTCTGTTGAAGAGTGAAACCGCGTTCGCGCGCGAGCAGTGGCCGCAGGTCGATGATCTGGTGGACTACCAGGGCGTGAGCTACAGCCTGCGCGCGGGCCCACGACAGCCGCTGCCCACCGATCACCCCTGGCACCCGATCGCGGTGTACGCGCCGGATGAGATTACCGAGGAAGAATTCCAGGACTGGTATGCCGCGCAGCAGCCGCAGGTGGAAGAGTTGCGGTTGAAGTACTGAACGCGCGGCGCGCGGGTGGTGGGGGCGCGGTGCCGAACATCCCGCCAGTCGAGCAAGCTCGACTCTACGAAGGGGCGGTAGAGTTGAGCTTGCTCGACTGCTTTTCTCGACTCTACGCGGGCGTTACCCCCTGTGCCGTATAGTCGCGCGCAGGCGCGGTGGTCCGCGTGAACCGGTGTGGCTGGCTTGCTTTCCTTCTTCCGAACGATCCTGAAACGTGGCCCGTCGCTGGCGCTGCTGTTGTGTGGTGCGCTGCTGCTGGCCGCGCCGGTGCTGGCCCAGGATGACGACCCCACGCCGAAGCAGCAGCTGGCCAGCATCGAGGCCAGCCTGAAGGATGTGGAGCGCAAGCGCGACGCCGCCGACGCCATCGAAACGCTGGCGATGCTGTCCGAAACCGCTTCGCAGGCGCGCCGCGATGCCGAGGCGCTGGACAAGAGCCTGCAGCCGCAATTGGATCAGTTGAACGAGCAGCTGAGCCAGCTTGGCCCGGCGCCCGACGGCAGCACCGAGCTGCCCGAACTGGCGGCACAGCGCCGTAACCTGACCCGCCAGCGCGATGCGCTTGCCGCGTCCATCGCCCAGGCCAAGGCCAGCGCCGTGCGCGCCGGCCAGTTGGCCACCGATATCGACAAGCAGCGCACCGCCCAGCGCACCGAGGAGCTGGGCCAGAAGGTGGATTCGCCGTTGTCGCCCTCGCTGTGGCGCAAGGTCGCCAAGCAGCTACCGATCGACGTTGCCCGGGTGATGCCGTTGGCCGAGCAGGGCCGCGATGCCTTGGCTGCTGCGCTGCGCAAGGAAGGCTGGAGCACGCCGCTGCTGGGCCTGCTGGCCGCGCTGGTGATGATGTTCCCGCTGCGCCTGTGGCTGCGCTCGCTGGGCCGCCGTTTCGCCGCGTCCGAGCGGGCCCCGGATGGGCGCCTGCGCCGGTCCGGCCTGGCCATGTGGTTGCTGCTGGTGGGCACCCTGTTGCCGGGCTACGCGGTGGTGGTGTTCATCGCTTCGTTGAACGCCATCGGCGCCATTGCCCCGCGCCTGCAGACCGTGGCCGAAGGCGTGCAGCAGGCCACTTTCGCCGCCGCCTTCATTGCCGCGCTCAGCGCCTGCCTGCTGGTGCCCACGCGGCCCTCGTGGCGCCTGTTGAACCTGGATGACACTGCGGCGCTGAAACTGCGCAAGTACGCCTGGGGTGCGGCAGCGCTGGCCTGGCTGAGCACGGTGCTGGTGGCCATCGACCGCGCCACGCGCACCAGCGATGTGACCACGGTAGCGCTGGACGGTGTGATTGCGCTGACCTACCTGGGCCTGATCATGGCCATGCTGGTGACCCTGGCGCGCCTGCACCGCCGGCAGACGGCCGAAGCCGAAGCGAAGCTGGAAGCGCAGGCCGACGGCCAGACCGTGGCGACGCCGGTGCGGCGCGGCAGCTGGCTGGTGCTCGCCCGCGTGGCCGGCAACGCGGCGGTGGTGGCGGCGATCATCGCCACCCTGCTGGGCTACGTGAACTTCGCCAAGTTCGTGAACCAGCAACTGATCGGCGGCACCATCGTCGTGATGGCCGCCATGCTGCTGTTCAAGTTCGTCGACGACTTCTGCACCTGGCTGCTGAATGCCGACAGCAAGGTGGGCCAGACCATCCTGCTCAGCACCGGCTTGAGCGTGTCGCGGCTGGAGCAGGCTGGCGTGCTGCTGTCGGCGATGCTGCGCACCCTGGTGGTGCTGATCGCACTGCTGGCGCTGGCAGCGCCGTTCGGCAACATCGGCACGATCGTCGAGCGCATCGGCTCGCTGGCCAACGGCATCGTGATCAACAAGGACCTGACGCTGCAGCCGGGCCGCATCGTCACCGGTGTGCTGGTGCTGCTGGTGGGCATCGGCCTGACCCAGCTGATGCAGCGCTGGCTGACCGACACCTACCTGCCCAAGACCGAGCTGGACCTGGGCGCGCGCAATTCGATCAGCACGATTGCCGGCTACGTGGGCATCATCCTGGTGGGCCTGTGGGCGCTGACCGCAATGGGCCTGAACCTGAAGAACCTGGCGCTGCTGGTCAGCGCGCTGTCGGTGGGTATCGGTTTCGGCCTGCAGGCGATCATCCAGAACTTCGTTTCCGGTCTGATCCTGCTGGCCGAGCGGCCGGTGAAGATTGGCGACTGGGTGAAGCTGGGTGACCAGGAAGGCGACATCCGCCGCATCAACGTGCGTTCGACCGAGATCCAGGTGGGTGACAAGTCCACGCTGATCGTGCCGAATTCGGAGTTGATCACCAAGACGATCCGCAACATGACGATGGGCAACAACCAGGGCCGGATCCAGATCCAGTTCGCGGTGCCCACCAGTACCGATGTGGCGGGGCTGCGGCAGGCGCTGCTGGATGCCTATGGTGCGCACACGTCGGTGCTGCAGCAGCCGGCGCCGTCGGTGTACATCGACAGCATTGCCGGTGGCCAGATCACGTTCAACAGCTTCGCCTACGTGGCCAGTCCGCGGCAGGTGTACGGCACGCGCAGCGATCTGTATTTCAGCCTGCTGCAGATCCTGGCCGAACGGGATATTCCGCTGTCCACCCCGACCGACATCCACCTGGTACGCGACACCCCAGCGGAGTAAGGGAGTTTTTGTTTGCAGGGCTTGCAGCCCTGCACCCGCTGTAGAGTCGAGCCATGCTCGACTGAAGCAACGTCAAAGGCGGGTGGGTTGAGGGTTGGCGGGGTGGCCGCGATCTGTGGGGAATGCGCTTGGGGTCAGATCCGTTTTCCGTAGGAAAACGGATCTGACCCCAGAAGCAATTCGATATCTGACAGATGTGTCGACCAAGGTCGACACCTACCCACAGCCGCGGGGCACTGTCAGAGGTGGGGCGGTGTCGGATTGCGGGATGTCCGCCGCATGGATGCGGCGGCCAAGCCTACAGGGACGTACTTGCGGCGTCCCCGCAATCCGACACCGCCCCACCATCCCACGTAATGCACGCTTCTGCCGTTGCCGTTGCCGTTGCCGTTGCCGTTGCATTGAGCAGGTGCAGGGCGCAGCCCTGCCGCACCCCCCTTTACCCCCGCGGTCTGCCGCGCGAGGGCACCAGGGCGAAGGTATCCACGGCCAGCTTCTCGGCATGGTTCAACCACGCGCGGATCTCCAGATCGTCCACTTCGTGGTCCAGACCGAACGAGACGTTGATCTTGCCGTCGGCGTCGGGCTGCACCCACTGCTGGGCCAGCACCACCTTGCGCTGCGACGACACCGCTTCGATCCAGAAGCCACGGTCCGGGCGCGTGCTGGCCACCAGCTGCAGCATGTACTGGCCGGCGCGGGTGCGGCGGCCCTTCTGGGTGATCATGTGCGCCTGGCGCACGCTGGGGCGCGGCCCCTGGAAGGCTTCCAGCGGCGCGTCCACGGCAATGCCACCGCGCAGATCGTCGTCGCGGTACAGCTTGATGCCGTTGTCGCGGTTCACCAGCAGCGCGCACCAGTCGCCGTCGGCCGAACCGTCCTCGAATGCCGTGCAGCGGTCCACGTAGGCCAGCGTATTGTCCGGGTCAGCATCGTCGAACTGGCGCGAGGTGTTTTCCAGGTACACCGACTTCAGCGCCCAATCCTTGTCGTACTCCAGCAGCACCGGCGGCTGCACCTGCTGCAGGCCCACCACCACCTGGTCATCGCCATCGATCTTCAGTTCGCGGGTCGGCTCGCCCAGCCACAGCGAACGGGCGAAGGCGAGGTACTGCGGGTAATCGCGGCCGCCATCGCGGCGGGTGGCCACGCTGGCGCTGGGCGCGCGCTCGGTGTCGATCAGCGAACGGCCAAAGCCCATGGTCTTCAGGTTCGGGTCCAGCAGGCTGAGCAGGGTGGCGCCCGAATCCAGCGTGGTGCCGGCCTCGGTGGCCAGCTGGCGCGGAGCAATGCCATCGCCCAGGAACAGCAGCAGGTTCTCGCGCTTCTGCCGGGTCAGGATGTGGCTCAGGTCGTTGGGCATGGCCAGGTGATCGGAGGCGATCACGATCAGCGTGTCCTTGCCGTATGGGCTGGCCTGGATGCGCTGCACCAGCTGCGAGATCAACCGGTCGCTGCACTTGAGCGCATTGAGCATGTTGATGTTGCCGTACTGGCTCTGGTAGCGCTGGCCCTTGCAGGCCACCGGCAGGTGCCCGGCCGGGTGGTGGGTATCCATGGTCAGCGTGGTCAGCATGAACGGCTCGCCCTTGCGCGAGAGCTGTTCGAACCGCTGGTAGGCGGTATCCAGCAGCACGTCGTCATGCACGCCCCACGGCGAGTAATGCACGCGGCCGATCTTCTTCTGCTGCTTGAACCAGTCCAGATCGTGTACTTCGTCGAAGCCGTGGCTGGCCAGGAACTGGCCCTTGCCGGCGAAGCGGCCGTTGGCACCGCCCAGGTAGTGGTTGGTGTAGCCCTGCTGCTTCAGGTAATCGCCCAGGCACACGGCCTTGGGCAGGAAGCTGCCCATGCGGTCCATGCTGTTTTCATCACCGGGCGAGGTGGTCAGCGGCACGCCGCACATCGACGACACCAGGCCGGCAATGGTCCAGCCGCTGCCTTCGGCCGAGGCAAGGCCGCGCACATCCAGCGACTGGCTGGCAAGGCGATTGATGTTGGGCATCAGCCCCGGGAACACGTTCTCATCCAGGTAGGTGCGTTCCAGGCTTTCGCCGTAGATCCACACCACGTTGCGCGGGCGCTGCAGCGGCTGCGTGGGCACCTGGTACTCGGGGGCGATGCGCGCGAAATCGACCGGGCGCAGCTGCTGGTACAGACGCTGGCCATCGCGTGCCAGCGGGCTGATGAAGATCGTGGCCATCCACACCACGGCAAAGCCTGCGAACCAGGCTGCGCCACGGCCGGGGCGGCGCCAGCGCTTCACCCGGGTGGCGAACAGCGGCAGCAGCGACACCAGTGCCAGCACCACGAAGCCAGCGATATAGCCCTTGAAGTCGGCTACGCCGGCGCCTTCCATGTCGGCACCCAGGTGGTACAGGGTGGCCGCATTCAGGCCATCGCCGGAGAGCTTGTCGATCAGCCACCAGGCACTGAGCGATAGCAGCAGCAGCGAGAACAAGGCAGCCTTCCACCACACCCACTTATCGGACGCGAGGAACAACCAGGCCAGCAGCAACAGCGACAGCAGCAGAATCCAGAGCATAGGCAGCTTCGGCAGTGACGGGGTTGTGGTGATGGACGTCGTACCGACGCGTGTCCATTCGACCGACGCTGCCGCAAGCACACACACATGACAGGTCGATGACCCGATCATGCCTGCGCGAACCTGACTGAAATGTTTGTTCGTTACATGATGTGAAATCGCGCCGCATTGGTAAAACCAGCGTGAAAACAGCTACGCGATTTCATTAATTCCGCGCATGCACTGCTCGATTCAACGATGCCCGCGTTCTTCGCGTGCGCGTGCACGGCGATCGAACAGCAGTGCGCTGGTGACGATTCCCAGGCCCAGCACCACGCCGATCAGCATCAACAGCAGGGCGATGGCGGGGTAGCCGAACACATGCCAACCGGTCTCCAGCTTCATCATCAGAGACGCGGCCATGATCAGTGCCGCACTGATGATGCCGGCCGCCACGCGGTTGGCGATCTTCTGCAGGTTCTCCATCAGCCGCGATTCTTCCAACCCGGTCACCTTCATCTGCAGGCGGTTCTCGGCCAGGAGCGCCATGATGTCCGACAGCTTGCGCGGCCCATCGCGCAGCAGCTGCTGCAGCTCCATCGCTTCGCTGGCCAGGTTGGCAGCCGAAAGCGACTTCTTCAGGCGCGCACGCATCACGTGCTGGAGCTGGCGTTCGACGATGCGTCGGGTATCCAGATCCGGCGCCAGCAGGCGGCACACCGTTTCCAGGTTCAGCAGCGCCTTGCCCAGCAGGCTCAGTTCCGGCGGCGTACGCAACCCGCATGAGGTGGCGATGCGCACCATGTCCAGCACTACGCGGCCTTCGGAAAAATTGCCGTTCGCTGCGTAGCGTGCGATCAACTGACCGGTTTCGCGCAGGTAGCGCTCCTCGTCGAAGGCTTCCAGCCGCGTGCTGATGCTGATCAGGTCGTCGGCCACTTCTTCGCCGCGGCCATCGACGGCGGCGAACAGGATCTTCAGCAGGCGCTCGCGCAGCCGCGGTGGCATGTGCGCCACCATGCCCAGGTCGAAGATGGCCAGGCGCCCATCCGGGGTGACGCGCAGATTGCCCGGGTGCGGATCGGCGTGGATTTCGCCATGCACGAAGATCTGGTCCAGGTAGCCGCGGATCAGCGCGGCGGCCAGCGGATCCATCGCCTGTTCGGTGCGGCGCACACCGGGAATCGCGTCCACGCGCACGCCAGTGGCCAGTTCCATGGTCAGCACGCGCTGGCTGCTGAAATCCCACAGCGGCTGCGGCACCCACAGGCGCCGGAACGGCTTCAGGTGTCGGCCGAAGCGCGCCAGGTTCTCGGCCTCGGCGTGGTAATCCAGTTCCTGCATCAGGGTCTTGGCGAACTCGTTCAGCCAGTCGCGCAGGCGCACGCGGCGGCCCACCTGGGTCAGGTGATCGGCGGCCAGGGCGAAGCTGCGCAGCGCTTCCAGGTCCGAGCGCAGTTGCGCGGCCACTTCTGGCTTCTGCACCTTCACCGCCACCTGGCGCCCGTCGCGCAGCACGGCGCGATGCACCTGCGCAATGGAGGCGCAGCCCAGTGGTTCCGGGTCGAACGAGGCGAACAGCTTGTTCACCGGCGCGCCCAGTTCCTGCTCCACGATGGCGTGGATGCGCTGCACCGGAATGGCGGCCACCTTTTCCTGCATGCGCTCCAGCGCGGTGGCGAATTCCACCGGCACCATGTCCGGGCGGGTGGACAGCATCTGCCCCAGCTTCACGAACGTGGGCCCCAGCGCTTCCAGGTCGCTGACGAACTGTTCGGGATTGCCGTCGGGCGGCACGTCGGTATGGCTGCCCGCCGCATCCAGGTTCATGCCGGAAAACACGCCGGAATGGCGATAGCGCATCAGCAGGCGCAGGATCTGGCTGCGCCGGTTCATACCCTTGACCAGCGGGGGATTGCCCGGGGCGGTGGACGGCTTGCTCAAACGACACTCCTTGAAAGCGACGGCACCCTGTTCGTAGCGCCGGGCCACGCCCGGCGGACACCCTGTGCAGGTAGCGCCGGGCCATGCCCGGCGGATTTGGCAACGCGCCCAGTGTCCCCGCAGTGCGGTAGGCGCGCGGTGAACCCGCTACCGCCGTTGCCCCTGATCGGTCAGAATCCGTCCATTCCCTCTCTGGAAGTGCCATGGCCGGTGCCAGTCTGTTTGCCCTGCTCGACGATATCGCCACCCTGCTGGACGACGTCTCGATCCTCACCAAGGTTGCCGCGAAGAAGACCGCCGGCGTACTGGGCGACGATCTGGCCCTGAACGCGCAGCAGGTGACCGGCGTGAACGCCAACCGCGAACTGCCGGTGGTGTGGGCCGTGGCCAAGGGCTCGCTGGTGAACAAGGTGATCCTGGTGCCGGCGGCGCTGGCGATCAGCGCGCTGGAAGCCTGGCTGCACAGCCGTGGCTGGAACGTGCCGCTGATCGTGCCGCTGATGATGATCGGCGGCGCCTTCCTGTGCTTTGAAGGCGTGGAAAAGCTGGCGCACCGCTTCCTGCATTCCGCCGACGAGGACGCCGAGCACCAGGCAGAACGCCGCAAGGCGCTGGCTGATGAACAGGTGGACATGGTGGCGTGGGAAAAGGACAAGGTGAAGGGCGCGGTCCGCACCGACTTCATCCTGTCGGCCGAGATCATCGTGCTGACCCTGGGCGTGGTGGCCGTGGCCTCGTTCACCCAGCAGGTGCTGACCCTGACCGTGGTGGCGCTGGCGATGACGGTGTTCGTCTATGGCCTGGTGGCTGGCATCGTGAAGCTGGACGACGTGGGCCTGTACCTGTCGCGCAAGGGCGGGGCGGTGGCCGCGTTCGGGCGGGGCCTGGTGGTGTCCGCGCCGTGGCTGATGAAGTTCCTGTCGGTGGCCGGCACCATCGCCATGTTCCTGGTGGGCGGCGGCATCCTGGTGCACAACATCCCGGCGCTGCACCACGCGGTGCAGGCGATGGGCGGGGAAGGGCAGTGGGGCTGGCTGATCAGCGCGGCGGCGAACATGGTGGTGGGTATCGTGGCCGGCGCCATCGTGCTGGCCGCCGTGACTGGCTTCCAGAAGCTGCGCGGGCGGTAGCAGCTGCTGCTCATGCCAACCAAGGTTGGCATCTACCAGAGCGGGTTTCCCGCAGACGCTGCGGCTCTGGTAGTGGCCGACCTTGGTCGGCCCCGTGATCCCTGCATGCCAACCAAGGTTGGCATCTACCAGAGCGGGTTTTCCGTGCGAATCGGCCCGGCGGATTGCATCATCCCGCCTGTACGCGGTTCTTGCCGTGGCGCTTGGCCTCGTACAGCGCATCATCGGCACGCCGCAGCAGGCTCTGTGCATCGTCGCCGGGTTGCCACTGCGCCAAGCCAGCGCTGAAATGCACCGGCACGCGCTGGTCGCGCACGGTCAGCACACGATGGGCCAGTGAACGCTGCAGACGCTGGACCGTGGCCATGCTGTCTGCGCCCTGTGCATCGGGCAGCACCAGCACGAATTCATCGCCGCCCAGGCGGGCCACGCCATCGGTGGCCCGCAGCAGCAGCCGGCACACCGACACCAGGTGCTGCAGCAGCGCATCGCCACCGGCGTGCCCGTGGGCCTCGTTGGTCTGGTGGAAGTCGTCCAGATCGATCACCGCCAGCCCCAGCGGCGTGTTGTTGCGTGCCGCACGGGCCAGCTCGCGCTGCAGCAGTTCGTCCAGGCCGCGGCGGTTCAGGGCCTGGGTCAGCGGATCGATGCGGGCCAGGTCTCCGGCCTCGCGCAGTTCCTGTTCCAGCTCGGTGATGCGCTGTTCGGCGCGTTCCACTTCGGCGCGCGCGCTGGCCAGATGGTCGCGTGCCTGCGCCGCCTGCTGCTGAACCTTGCCCGTGTCATGCATCACTTCCTGCAGCAGCTGGTTCAGATCGGCGATGCTGCGTGCTTCGCGCAGCTGCAGCGCATAGCTGCCGATACGGTCGTGGTATTCGCCCGTGCTGGTGGCCATGCCATCCATGCGTTCGATGAACTCGCCCATCAGCCCGCGCATGGCAGCCTTGGATTCATCGATGCCCTGGCGCAGCAGCCCCTGCTTGTAGATCACTTCGCGCAGTTCGGCGCGGGTGCGTTCCACCGCTTCGGTGTCCAACGGGCCGGTCAGCAGCTGCTGCACGGCGGTGATCTGGCCCTGCAGCCAGCTGCGGTCGTCCAGCAGCTCGCTTACGTTTTCCAGCAGCAGGGCGAACAGTTCCAGCAGCAGGGCTTGCTGTTCCTGCCAGCTTTCCGCGCGCACCCCCACCTGGTGGCCGAGTTCGCGCACGCCCTGTTCGATGGGTTCCAGTGCCACGCCGGGCTGCCACTGGCGCAGGCGCGTTGCCAGCGCCTGGGCCTGCTCGCGCAGGTCGGGGTCGTGCTGCAGCAGGGCCACCACCGCACCGCCCAGCAGCAGCCGCAACTGTTCGGACAGGCGCAGGCTTTCGGGCTGGCCATCGGGGGAGTGCTGTTCGATGGTGCGGATGTACTTGTCGATCAGCTGGCGCATGGCCCGGCCATAGCGCGGCCAATCGGCGCTGGCCTGGGCCGACTGCAGGCGGTCGCCCATGTCGCCCAGCTCGCCGGGCAGGGTGGCCATGCCGTTGGCGAAGGCGGCCAGCAGCGGCTCGGGCGCATCGGCGCCGGCGAACAGCTGCTGCAGGGCCACGCCGCCGCCGCCCTGCAGCACCACCCGGTCGGCCCGGCCATCGTCCACCACCGCGCGGACGCGCGCCGGCGGCCCAAGGGCGGTGCCGGGGGCAGGGCGGTGGTCTGGCTGGTCCGTCATGGAGCGAATCCCGGGGGTGGCAGGGGCTGGTTCCAGCATATCGGCGCGGCCGCGCACGGCTTGAACGGATAGCATGGGGCCACAGAATGCAGCAGTGGGGGTGGGTATGCGTGTGATGTTGCTGGGGGCGACCGGGCTGGTCGGTGGTCTGGCGCTGCCGATGCTGCTGGACGACCCGCGCTGCCGTGCCGTGGTGGCACCCACGCGACGGCCGCTGGACTGGCGTGATGCCAAGCTGCACGCGCCCGTGCTGTCCTTTGACGCAGTGCCCGAGGCGCCGGACTGGGCGCAGGTGGACGCGGTCATCTGCGCCCTGGGCAGCACCATGGCCCAGGCCGGCAGCCGCGAGGCGTTCTACCGGATCGACCACGACTACCCGCTGGCCTTCGCCCATGCGGCCCGCACCCAGGGCGCCCGCGCCTTCGTGCTGAATTCAGCGGCCGGGGCCAACCCGCGTTCGGCAGTGTTCTACAGCCGGGTGAAAGGCGAGCTGGAGCGCGACCTGCGGGCGCTGGAGTTCGCCTCGCTCACCCTGGCGCGGCCCGGCTTGATTGGCGGCTATCGCCAGCAGGTGCGCCGTGGCGAAGCGTTCGCGCTGAAGGTGCTGGGCGCGCTGGACCCGGTGCTGCCCCGGGCCTGGCGGATCAACCCGGCCGAGCGTATTGCCAAAGCACTGGTGGATGCCGCACTGGCCCCGGCACCGGGCGAGCACATCGTGCCATCGCGGGATCTGGTGGGCTGATGTCGCGTGCGCTGCGCCTGACCCAACTGCTGCAACGGCTGCGCCGATATCGGCGCCCGGTATCTGGGCGGGTACTGGCCGACGCATTGGGCATCAGCCTGCGTACGCTCTATCGCGATATTGAAACCCTGCGTGCGCAGGGCGCCGACCTGCGCGGGGAGGCGGGTGTCGGCTACCAGCTGGTTCCCGGCGATGTCCTGCCGCCCCTGACCCTGCCTCCCGCCGAGATCGATGCGCTGGTGCTCGGGCTGCGCTGGGTAGCCGCGCGCACCGAACCGGCATTGGCCGAGGCGGCACGCGATGCTCTGGCACGCATTGCCTACGTGCTGCCGGCCGCACGCCGCGAAGCGCTGCGTGACAACGGACTACGTGTGGGACCATCGCGCACGAGCGCCAACGTCCCGCCGGCGCGGCTGCAAGCGGTGCGCGAGGCGGTGGGGGCGCAGCAGCGGCTGCAGTTCAGCTATCAGGATGCTCGCGGCCAACGCACTGAGCGCATCGTGTGGCCTTTCGCACTGGGGTACTTCGATGAAGTGGTGGTGCTGGCGGCATGGTGCGAGGAGCGCGAGGACTTCCGCCACTTCCGCCTGGACCGCATCTGCCAGCCATGCGTATCTGGAGCAGGCTATCCGGTGCCACGCGCCACCCTGCTGCGGCGTTGGCAGAAGGCGCAGGGCATCGCGCCGGACTGGCTGGATCTTTCGTCTTCGTAGAGTCGAGCTTGCTCGACTGTTCCTGATCTTTGCGCAGAGCAGTCGAGCAAGCTCGACTCTACAAGGCAGCGGCACGGTACATAACCGTCCAGCAAGCTCGGCGCTACTGACAGGAACTGTCAGCAGGGTTGGACCACGATGAACGCTCCCAACAACGGAGCTTCTCCATGTTCAAGCCCACCACTCTGCTGCAGTATGTGCGCGATGTCGCCACCAGCGTCAGCTTCTACCGTGGCGTTCTCGGCACGGCGCCTGTCGAGCAGTCGCCTGGCTTCGCGCTGTTCCTGCTCGGCGACGGCGCCGCGCTGGGCCTGTGGCAGCGGGACGATGTGCAGCCGCAGGTGTCCGCGCAGCCCGGCGCCGCCGAACTGGCGATGGTGGTCGCCAATCCAAGTGAAGTGCAGCAGCTGCATGACGCGTGGCGCGCACTCGGGGTGCAGATCACCCAGACACCGGTGACCCTGGAATTCGGCCACACCTTCGTGGGTGTCGACCCCGATGGCCACCGCCTGCGCGTGTACAGCCGTGCCGAGGGCTTGGTCGCGCGCGATTGACCGGAGGGGGAGCCGGCGGCGGCCGGCTCCTACCGCCGTTCTGCTGCTACTACGCTGGCGAAGGGCTCATCGCTATCGGCGTTCCATTCAATGGCAAGTTCGCCAAGTTCATGAATGACATCCCGCTGTGGGTTCTTGCGCCGGATCTCTCCAAGAAGCTGCCGTATCTGTCGTTTCTTCAGCGCACACCCCGGATAGTCAAGAAGGTCGAGGGCGAATCGAGGGGCGACATCCAGCAGCTGCGACACGGTGATCGCGTAGGTGGCCGCATACTGCAGGAATGGAACCTCCCCCAGGAAATTCTCCGCTGCGCAGAGCAGTGAACGGTCGTGCGGTGGATGCCTGAGAAACTCACGGAAAACAGCCGCGACCACGTCATCGGTGGGATTGCCAACCATCGGTACGTAGAAATGGTTTGCGTAGGCGACGCTGCCTTCGTGATCCTGCACAGCGGAAGAGACCATCTCGAGGCGTGAGATCCACGCCTCGGGCGTCATCTGCGCAATGACGTTGGTGGATTCTTCGGAATTCCTTTGGAACTCTGAATCGGACGGATTGGGCTTCTGCAATGATGATTCTCCGCCCTTCCAGGAAGCGAATCGGGCATCCAGAAGCGTCCACATGTCGTTCTCCCCAACCCACGCGTTGTCCTGCGATGGCAGGGGGGCATGCGGAAAAATCGAGGAAAAATCAGAGAGGTAGATCGCCTGCGGACTGAAGTACTCGACCGTAAAGTTCAGAGCATCCTCGCGGAGCGCATGGCCAGGGATCGCCTCATGAAACGTCGCCCGCAGGTCTGTGACGAGTTCCAGAGGGGAGTCCGAGTGAGCGATTGTCGACCCAATGGAATGATCGATGAAGGCATCCCAGGAGGCCAACCAGCGCAGATAGATCAGCGTCGGAATCGGGAGCTGGTCCAGTGGTTCGTCCAGGGATGGCAATGGACCGAATGGCCGCTCGCGAAACAGCAGGGCGCCCTGGGCCAGGAACGCGTCAATGATCGCGGTTGAATTCGGCAGGGGATATTGCGCAGGGCAAGAGCCTCGATGTTACGGAGCTTGGCCTCGGATTCCATGCAACCAATCCGAAATGCGTTGCACAACGGGTTCTGATTTTCGCTCTTCGCCTTTCGCCTTTCGTAGAGTCGAGCTTGCTCGACTGCCTTTGCCTTTCGCGAACAGCAGTCGAGCAAGCTCGACTCTACCAAGGCAAATGCCAAGGCAGTCTAACGGGTTCTGATTTTCGCTCTTTGCTCTTCGCTCTTCGCTTTTCGTAGAGTCGAGCTTGCTCGTCTGCCTTTGCTTTTCGCGAACAGCAGTCGAGCAAGCTCGACTCTACCAAGGCAAATGCCAAGGCCGTTCATCGCCACATTTCGCCCACAAAAAACGCCGGGCAGTGCCCGGCGTTTTTCAGTCAACACCCACCCATGAATGGGTCGATCAGCTGGCCAGTGCCAGGTCGTCCATCATCGCGCGCAGGAAGCGGGCCGCTTCGCCGCCGGTCGCCGCGCGGTGGTCGAAGGTGACCGACAGCGGGATGACCTTGTGCGCTTCCACGCCGCCCATCACCGGGGTCATCTGGTGGCGGGCACGGCCGGCACCGACGATGGCCACGCACGGCGGTACAACCACCGGGGTGGCGTAGCGGCCGGCGAACATGCCGAAGTTGGACAGCGAGATGGTGTAGCCACTCAGTTCCGAGGCGGCGATGGAACGCGATTCCACCTGCTCGCGTAGACGGTTCACGCCTTCGCGGATGCCGCGGGCGTCGAGCATGTCGGCGTTGCGCAGGGCCGGCACGAACAGGCCGTCGTCGGTGTCCACGGCAATGCCGATGTCCACCTGCGCGTGCAGGGTGCGGGTCAGTGCCTCACCGTCGAACCAGGCGTTCATGGCCGGCACCTTCTGCGCGGCCACCACGATCGAACGCACCAGGCGCGCGGTCACGTCGTTGCCCGGCAGCCAGGCGTGGATGTCGGCGTCGTCGTTCAGCGTGGTCGGCACGACCTTGCTGTGCGCGTCGGCCATCACCCGCGCCATGTTGCGGCGTACGCCCTTCAGCGGTTCCGGCTGGCCCTTGGCCACCACGCCCGGCGGCTGGGTACGCATGGGCTTGCCGGCGGCCGACAGCGGGGTGCGGGCTTCGCTCTGCACCGGCGCCGACACCTGCGCCGGAGCCGGCGCTGCATAAGCAGCGGCAGCCACCGGTGCCGGGGCGGCGCCCAGCTTGGCGGTGCCGTTGGCAGCGGCCTGCTTCACGTCGGCCATGGTCACCGCGCCATCGGCGCCGGTGGCACGCACGCGCGACAGGTCCACGCCCAGCTTGCGCGCGGTGGCACGCACGGCCGGCACGGCCTTGACGCCACCGACGGCCAGCGCCTGTTCGGTATGTACGGCGTTGGAGCTCTGCATGGCGCCGACCACGGTGCCGGCGTCATCGCGCTCGGCCTTGGCTTCTTCGGCCACGGCGGGGGCCGGGGCTGCAGTCGGAATGGGCGGCGGGGTCGGTGCGGCGGCAGCCGGTGCCGGGGCATGGCCGTGGCTGTGGCCGGTGTCCTGGCCATCGGCGCGCTGCGGCAGGTTCGGATCGATCTCGAAGCTGGCCAGCACCGAACCGGTGGGAATGATGTCGCCGGCCGCGCCGGACAGCTTCAGCACCTTGCCGGACACCGGCGAGGGCACTTCCACCACGGCCTTGGCCGTTTCCATCGACACCAGCGGTTCGTCCAGCTTGATCACATCGCCTTCCTTCACGAACCATTCCACGATGGTTGCGTCCGGCAGGCCTTCGCCCAGGTCGGGCAGGTTGAAGTTCTTGGTCTGGCTCATGTGCAGTTCTCTTCCAGCAGTTCCAGTTCGCGGGCCGGCAGCCAGCCCGTCGCGCCGTTGGCGCGCTCGGACCACCACCACCCACCATGTTCGTGATGCAGCTTCACCATCTCGCCGCTTTCCACATCCAGCTCGCGGGCGTCGTAGTCGCGCAGGGCTTCGGCGCGACCTTCGTCCAGCGGCTGCAGCCAGGCGACGGGCGCCCAACCGGCGCGCCCATCGTTGCTGCGTACCCAGGCAAACGCCGGCCATTCTTCGTCACGTACACCCACTTCGACGATCTGGCCGGTGCGGAACCGGAGCGGATTGGAATATTGGCTGCGGTAAGCCCCCAGCAGGCGGGCCCGCATGTCAGCCCGCCGCCACCGCGCGCTTGGCCGCGGTCACGATCCGGTCCACACTGGGCAGGTACTTCATTTCCAGGCGGAACAGCGGAATGTGGGTGTCGTAGCCGGTAACGCGCTCGACCGGGGCCAGCAGGTCATACAGCGATTCTTCGGCCAGGCGGGCGGCAATCTCGGCACCGAAACCTGCGGTCTTCGGCGCTTCCTGCACGACCACGCAGCGGCCGGTCTTGGCCACCGATTCGGCGATGGTGGCAAAGTCCAGGGGGCGCAGGGTGGCCACGTCGATCACCTCGGCGCTGATGCCTTCGCCGGCCAGCTTGTCGGCCGCTTCCAGCGCTTCCTTCACCTGTGCGCCCCAGGCCACCAGGGTCACGTCGGTGCCGTCGCGCAGCACGAAGCAGACGTCCAGCGGCAGCGCTTCGCCGTCGTTGACGACCACTTCCTTGTACTGGCGGTAGATGCGCTTGGGTTCCATGTAGATCACCGGATCGGGATCGCGCATGGCGGCCAGCAGCAGGCCATAGGCACGCTGCGGGCTGGACGGCAGCACCACGCGCAGGCCCGGCACGTTGGTGAAGATCGATTCGTTGGCTTCGCTGTGGTGTTCCGGCGCGCGGATGCCACCGCCCCACGGCACGCGCAGCACCATCGGGCAGTGCAGGCGGCCGCGGGTACGGGTGCGCAGGCGTGCGGCGTGGCAGATGATGTGGTCCACCATCGGGTAGACGAAGCCGTCGAACTGGGCTTCGGCCACCGGCTTCATGCCCTGTGCGGCCAGGCCGACGGTCAGGCCGGCAATGGTGGTTTCATCCAGCGGGGTGTCGAGGATGCGCTGCGAACCGAAGCGCTGCTGCAGGCCGGCGGTGGCGCGGAACACGCCACCGTTCACGCCCACGTCCTCGCCCAGCACCAGCACCGACGGGTCGTGTTCCAGCTCCCAGGCAAGGGCCTGGGTGATGGCTTCGATCAGGGTGATGGGGGTAGCGGTCATTGCGATGTCTCCACCGGCGACAGCGGCGCTGTCGGCGGCATTGGCCTGGGAAGCGGAAGCGCCGTGCTTGATCTCATCCATGGCGCTGCTCCAGGGCAATGGCAGCCGCGCGCTGGGCCAGCAGGTCCGCCGGCGGGTCGGCATACAGGTAGTCGAACATGGCCTCGACCGGCTGCACCGGGGTGTTGAGGTACTGGTTCACTTCCTCGTCCACCTTGGCCGCGCACTGCTCGACCCAGGTCTTTTCTTCTGCTTCGCTCCACACGCCCTGGGCGACCAGGTACTTGCGCAGGCGCAGCATCGGCTCGCGGGTCCAGGCGTCCTTCACTTCGGCGTCGTCGCGGTAGCGGCGGGCGTCGTCGGCGGTGGTGTGGTCGGACAGGCGGTAGGTCATCAGTTCCAGCACCGTGCCGCCTTCGCCGGCCAGGCCGCGTTCGCGCGCCTGTTCCATCGCGGCCAGCACCGCAATCAGGTCGTTGCCGTCCACCTGCAGGCAGTGCAGGCCGCCGGCCAGACCCTTCTGCGCCAGCGTTTCGGCACCGGTCTGGGCCGAGCGCGGCACTGAGATGGCCCAGCCGTTGTTCACGATGCACAGGATCAGCGGCAGCTTGTAGGCACCGGCCGAATTGAGTGCAGCGTAGAAGTCGGTCTTGGAACTGCCGCCATCGCCGCACACCGCCACCGCGATCTGCGCTTCGTTGTTCAACTTGAACTTCAGCGCAGCGCCGGCGGCATGCAGGCACTGGGTGGAAATCGGCACGCAGAACGGGAAGTCCTTCACCGCGTTGCCGGTGTAGTCGTTGCCGCGCTCGTCGCCGCCCCAGTACATCAGCACGTCGTACGGGCGCACGCCACGCATGAACATGGCGCCGTACTCGCGGTAGCTGGGGGCGAACACGTCACCCTGCTTCATCGCGGCGCCAATGCCCACGTGCGCGGCCTCGTGGCCCAGGCAGGCGGCATAGGTGCCCAGCTTGCCGGTGCGCTGCAGCGCGATGGATTTGCTGTCGAACGTGCGCACGTACAGCATCTGCTTGAACAGCGGCACCAGGACAGCCGGATCCTTCAGGGATTCGGGCAGGTCGTTGCGGACGAGCTTGCCGTCCGCGTCCAGGTACTGCAGGTATTCGATCTTGAACTCGGCGGCTACCGTCATTGCGTACTGCACCTTCGACAGAGAAGTTACAAATGATATGAATCGCCATGTTAAGGAAGGCGTACGAAATAGCCTTCCTGCGGCGCAACACGGCAATTCCCCGTTGTACCCCTGCCGACGGGTGGGGGGCCAATAACAACAACGTATTCAGTCGTTGCTGCAAAGCATCAGAATACGCCTTTGGCTGACTGCTGGCGCAACGGCGCAAACGGTTCCACGCGCAGCCGGGGGCTCGCGGCTGGCTCCACGGGCCACCGCACGCCCCGGTACGGTAGGCGCCGCTGCCAGCGCGGCGGCAACGCGCTACCCTTGCCGCCCCTGATCTGGTCCCGCCCATGTCCGTCGACAACAACCAACGCGATCTCGAAGCTGGCATCCACACCGATCTGCAGGGGCGCCTGACCTACGGCGGCTACCTGCGGCTGGACCAGCTGCTGAGCGCGCAGCAGCCGCTGTCCAACCCGCCGCACCACGACGAGATGCTGTTCATCATCCAGCACCAGACCTCGGAGCTGTGGCTGAAGCTGCTGGGCCACGAGCTGCGTGCGGCGATCGGCTTCCTGCAGCGCGATGAAGTCTGGCAGTGCCGCAAGGTGCTGGCCCGCAGCAAGCAGGTGCTGCGCCAGCTGACCGAACAGTGGTCGGTGCTGGAAACCCTGACCCCGTCCGAGTACATGGGCTTCCGCGATGTGCTGGGCCCGTCCTCGGGCTTCCAGTCGCTGCAGTACCGCTACATCGAGTTCCTGCTGGGCAACAAGAACGCGCAGATGCTGCAGGTGTTCGAGCACGACCCGGCCGGCCAGGCGCAGCTGCGCACCGTGCTGGAAGCGCCCAGCCTGTACGAGGAATTCCTGAAGTACCTGGCCCGCTTCGGCCACGCCGTGCCCGCGCTGTATGACAGCCACGACTGGACCCAGCCGCACGTGGCCGACGATGCCCTGCAGCCGGTGTTCGAACGCATCTATCAGGACACCGACCGCTACTGGCGCGAGTATTCGCTGTGCGAGGACCTGGTGGACCTGGAAACCGCGTTCCAGCTCTGGCGCTTCCGCCACATGCGCACGGTGATGCGGGTGATCGGCTTCAAGCGCGGCACCGGTGGCTCGTCCGGCGTGGGCTTCCTGCGACAGGCGCTGGAGCTGACCTTCTTCCCCGAACTGTTCCAGGTGCGCAGCACCCTGCAGGCCGGGCCCCCGGCAGATCAGGCCTGATCCCCATTCAGCTTGACCTGCCGCGACCGGCTGGATCGTTTCAGATGCAAGTTCAGCGAGCAGGTCGTGACCTGCCTCAAACGGCGTGTATTTGACGTGAACGCCACAAGTCGGTGATCCTCGCGCGTTGCTCCAGCGCACAGCGGATGTGCCGTCCATCCACCGAACCAGGAAACCCGCATGAGCCTAGACGCCACTGCGAACACCCCAGAACCGGCGCTGCCGGACTTCAAGACCACGCTGGGCCACCCGCGCCCGCTGTGGATGCTGTTCATGACCGAATTCTGGGAACGCTTTGCGTTCTACGGCATCCGCTGGGCCTTGGTCCTGTACATCGTCTCGCAGTTCTACAGCGGCAATGCCGCCGGTGAAGGCGATGCCAGCCGCATCTACGGCGCCTACCTGGCGCTGGTCTACGCCGCGGCCATCTTCGGTGGCTACGTGGCCGACCGGGTGCTGGGCTACCAGCGCTCGATCCTGACCGGCGCGGTCATCATGGCCGCCGGCCTGTTCATGATCTCGCTGCCGCAGGAGCACATCTTCAAGCTCGGCCTGGCCACGATCATCGTCGGCAACGGGCTGTTCAAGCCGAACATCTCCACCATGGTGGGCAAGCTGTACGGCCTGAAGGACGAACGCCGCGACTCCGGCTTCACCATCTTCTACATGGGCATCAACATCGGCGCGATGATCGCCCCGGTGCTGACCGAATGGCTGGCGCGCAAGGTGTTCGGCACCTCGGAAATGCCGTCGTACAAGGTCGTGTTCATCGCCTCGGGCGTGGGCATGCTGATCTCGCTGGTGTGGTTCTACGTCGGCCGTGCCGGCCTGAAGGGCATTGGCGCACCGCCGGCCGGTGCCGAAGGCTTCGGTCGCATCGTGATGGTGCTGGCCGGTGCCGTGGTCGCCATTCCGGTGGCCTACTTCCTGCTGGCCACCGGCGCCACCGCGCTGGCCTGGATCCTGGGCGCCATGTTCACCGCCCTGGCCATCCTGCTGCTGGTGGAAGGCATCCGCGAGGGCAAGGTGCAGCGCGACCGCGTGATCGCCATGCTGATCATCTTCGCCTTCAACGTGATGTTCTGGATGTTCTTCGAACAGGCCGGCAGCTCGTTCACCTTCCTGGCCGAAAACATCGTCAACCGCCAGTTCGGTGACTGGACCTTCCCGACCGCGTGGTTCCAGTCGGTGAACTCGGTGGCCATCATCACCCTGGCCCCGATCATTGCCTGGATCTGGGTGGCCATGGGCCGCGCCAATCCGTCCATCCCGCGCAAGTTCGGCCTGGGCCTGCTGTTCAACGGCGCTGCCTTCGCCCTGCTGATGTTCGCCCTGTCGCAGATGGTCGTGGACGGCAAGATCCCGTTCTGGACCCTGTTCATGGTCTACGTCATCCAGTCGGTGGGTGAGCTGTGCCTTTCGCCCATCGGCCTGTCGATGGTGACCAAGCTGGCCCCGGTGCGCCTGGTCGGCTTCGGCATGGGCGGCTGGTTCCTGTCCACCGGCATCGGCAACAACCTGTCGGGCATCTTCGCCGGTGCGGTCAGCGGTGAAGGCGGCATGACGATCGAATCGGCCCTGAAGGGGTATACCTTCGGGTTCTGGGCGTTGATCGGTTCGGGCGTGGTCCTGTTCCTGATCGCGCCGCTGATCAACAAGCTGATGCACGGCGTCAAGTAATCGCGAGGGCAGTGGGCATGCGTACAACGTTCGGCAGGGCCGTGGTGGCCGCGATGTGTGCAGCGCTGATCAGCGCCTGTTCCCAGCAACCGCCGCCGGCACCGGCCGAACCCACCCAGCCCCTGGATACCCGCCCCACCGAGCCACCGGCCGCTGACCCCAGCGTGCCGGTGGCCTCGGGCAACACCCCGGCGGCGGCCGATATCGCCGCCATCGCCGGCCTCAACGCCAGCTTCGACCCGGCCCGCGACCCGCAGGCCGATCTGGAAACGGCCAAGGTGGAAGCGCAGCGCGGCAACAAGCGCATCATCCTGGACGTGGGCGGCGAGTGGTGCTCGTGGTGCCACCTGATGGACACGTTCATCGAGGGCGATGCCGAAGTGCGCCGCCTGCGCGATGCGAACTTCGTCTGGATGAAGGTGAACTACAGCGAAGACAACGAGAACACCGCCTTCCTGTCGCAGTACCCGCAGGTGAAGGGCTACCCGCACCTGTTCGTGCTGGACGCCGACGGCACCCTGCTGCAGTCGCAGTTCACCGGCGAACTGGAAAAGCCCAAGGGCGAAGGCAAGGGCTACCAGCGCGCCCGCTTCATCGCTTTCCTGGAAAAGTGGGCGCCCCCGCGCTGACCCCGCCCCCCCTGTAGAGTCGAGCCATGCTCGACTGCACTGCTGCTGCTCTGCATGCTCGACTGCCGTGCTCGACGGCTACAGAAATCCCCCCCATGGCCGCTAACGGCAAGGACCTCAGTCGAATCGACTGCGGCCCCCACCCGCAGGAGCGCCCATGCACAGCGACCACGCCGACCGATCGCCCGACCCCGCCAGCACACCGGCCGACGGCGCGGCCCCCGAAGGCGTAGGCCTGCCCGCGCAGGAAACCCTGCTGGACGATGCCGGTACCGGCGAAGACACGCTGGAACTTGCGCCGCCGCGCTACCGGCTGCCGCAGATCGCGCTGCCCGACAACGTGGTGCTGAAGGGCGCCGTGCAGAAACTGGTCGAGCAGAAGGCCCGCCTGGACCGGCTGGCCGCCGAAGGCCAGTTGACCGGCCTGCTACCCGCCGAATGGCAGGGCAGTGGCCTGCGTGCCATCGATCTGTCCAGTTTCATCCAGGGCGTGCTGCCGTTCCTGCAGACCGGTGAACGCGGTGAGACCGCACCGGCCCGCCTGCCGGTGCGCCACGTGCTGGGCGATGACAGCCGTTGGGGCGTGCAGGACGTGGCCGAACCGAAATCGCTGGCGTGGTACCTGGCCAGCGACGAGCGCGCCAGCGCCGGCAGCAAGGACGTGGCCGAAGCCTGGCTGGTCGGCGCGCTGGGCCTGGCCTGGATGCAGGAAGGGCGCAGCCGCCCCGGCTTCCTGCGCGCCATGGACCAGGACAGCCTGGCCGCGCGGGTGACCATGCTGGGCTATCCGCCGCCGGGCGAACTGGCGCTGTACAGCGTGACCGCCCATGGCCAGCCGCAGATCTGGTGTGTGCATGGCCGGCGCAAACTGCGGCCGTTGTTGGCACCGTGGCTGAGCGTGCCGTTGCTGACCGCCTACGGCGTGGCGGCGCCGGCGGCGTGGCCAAGCAGTTTCCCGCCGGTGGACGCGGTGGCCGACGCCATTGCCGCGGCCCGCCCCGGCAAGCTGGTGCCGGAAGTGGACCTGGCCAAGGTGGTGGCGAAGATTGCCGAAAACACCGCCGGCGACGCCTGGCAGCCGGTCAGCTTGTTGCAGCTCAACACCTGGTCGCCGCGCTGGACCTTCTTCCTGGGCACCTTCGTCGGCCTGCCTTCGCTGTTGCTGGTCACCGCTGCGCTGGCCCTGCCGGGCGCGGTGGAAGCGGCCACCGTGGCCGCCTCGCTGGGGTTCGCTGGCGGCGCCATTGCCGCCCTGGCCGTGCCGTGGATCCATGCCCGGCGCAAGCACCTGAGCTGAACCCGCTCGGGGTCGGATCCCTTTCCGCAGGAAAGGGCTCTGACCCGGGTACCGCACCGGCGTGTCGACCAAGGTCGACACCTACCCACCGAAGCCTTGGGGTCGGATCCCTTTCCGCAGGAAAGGGCTCTGACCCCGGAACAACGCCAGGGTAGGCGCGGTTACACCCCTTCGCCCATCCGCTCCAGGCCATCGCCGGCCAGCCGCAGGATCAGCTTTTCCAGCAGCTGCTCCTCTTCCTCGCTCAGCACCGACATCAGCTTGCGGGTGATCTCGATCACCAGCGGGGCAATGGTTTCGTACACCTCGAAGCCGGCCGCCGACAGTGCCAGCACCGAGCGGCGGCGGTCGTCGCCATGGGTCTCGCGCTTGATGAAGCCGCGCTCCAGCAGCCGCGCCACGGCCCGGCTGACGGCCACCTTGTCCATGGCCGTGCGGTCGGATACCTCACTGGCCGACGAGCCCGGGTACAGCGCCAGGATGGTGATCACCCGCCACTCGGGAATGGCCAGGCCATAGCGGTCGCCGTACAGCTTGGCGATGTTGCCGCTGACCCGGTTGGACAGCACGCTCAGCCGGTAAGGCAGGAACTGTTCCAGGTCGAGCAGGACGTGCGAGGCGCGCACGCGGGTAGAGGCGGGATCGGCTGGGTTCATGCTGCGGTGCACCTTGCTGGTGGTTTCAGTTGTAACTATAAAGGTTGGGTCCGTACCCTGCATTCTCGCCGGGTCCAACCCCGCCCGCACCTGGTTTGTGCCGATGCGGCACCGATTCGGAGCCACGCCATGAATACCGCCGTCCCGACCGCCTCGCACCCGAACCCCGGCATGCAGGTCACCACCTTCGAAAACCCGATGGGCATCGATGGTTTCGAGTTCGTCGAATTCGCCGCCCCGGCCGGCCGTGGCCAGGAACTGCACGACTACTTCCGCAAGATGGGCTTCAGCGCGGTGCTCAAGCACAAGCAGCGCCCGATTACCGTCTATCGCCAGGGCGACGTCAACTTCCTGGTCAACGAAGACCCCGACTCGTTCGCCGCCGACTTTGCTGAAAAGCACGGCCCCTGTGCCTGCGGCTTCGCCATCCGCTTCCAGAAGCCGGGCGCTGAGGTCTACCAGACCGCGCTGGGCAACGGCGCCGAAGCGGTGGCCTTCAAGCCGGACAGCAAGGCCGTCAACGCACCGGTCATCAAGGGCATCGGCGATTGCATGCTGTACCTGGTGGACCGCTACGGCGCCGCCGGCAGCATCTTCGATGGCGACTACGAAGCCGTGCCCGGTGCCGACCTGCACCCGTTCGGCTTCGGCCTGACCTTCATCGACCACCTGACCCACAACCTGTACTTCGGCAACATGCAGCAGTGGTCGGATTACTACGAGCGCCTGTTCAACTTCCGCGAGATCCGCTACTTCGACATCAAGGGCCTGAAGACCGGCCTGGTGTCCAAGGCGATGACCGCACCGGACGGCATCGTGCGCATTCCGCTGAACGAATCGTCCGATCCGAAGAGCCAGATCAACGAATACCTGGACGCCTACAAGGGCGAGGGCATCCAGCACATCGCCTGCTTCACCGACAACATCTATGAAACCGTCGAAGCCATGCGCGCGCAGGGCGTGGATTTCCTGGATACGCCGGACACCTATTTCGATGTGATCGACCAGCGCGTGCCCAACCACGGTGAAGACGTGGCGCGCCTGGCCAGGAACAAGATCCTGATCGACGCCGACCCGGAAACCCACCAGCGCAAGCTGCTGCAGATCTTCACCCAGAACTGCATCGGCCCGATCTTCTTCGAGATCATCCAGCGCAAGGGCAACGAAGGCTTCGGCGAAGGCAACTTCACCGCGCTGTTCGAAAGCATCGAGCGCGACCAGATCCGCCGCGGCGTGCTGTAAGGTCACCGCACGCACCCCCCTCGGTAGCGCCGGGCCATGCCCGGCGTATGCTCACCTGTAGAGCCGAGCCATGCTCGGCTGCTTCCCGTTCCGGCCGCGCAGATACCAGGAGCTCCCCATGTCCACCGCCCTCACCGCCCGCGGCTACCAGTCCGGCTTCGGCAACGAATTCGCCACCGAGGCCGTGCCCGGCGCACTGCCGGTCGGGCAGAACTCGCCGCAGAAGGTGGCCCATGGCCTCTACGCCGAACAGCTGTCGGGTACCGCGTTCACCGCGCCGCGCGGCAGCAACCGCCGCAGCTGGCTGTACCGCATCCGCCCGGCGGTGACCCACGGCGAGTTCACCCCGTTCGCGCAATCGCGGCTGCAGTGCGATTACAACGCGCAGCCGGCATCGCCGAACCAGCTGCGCTGGAGCCCGCTGCCGCTGCCGGAACTGCCGACCGATTTCGTCGAAGGCCTGTACACGATGGGCGGCAACGGTTCGCCCGATGCACACGCCGGCGTCGGCATCCACCTGTATGCCGCCAACCGGGACATGGTCGGCCGCTACTTCTACAGCGCCGACGGCGAACTGCTGATCGTGCCGCAGCTGGGTGCGCTGCGCCTGCTGACGGAACTGGGCGTGGTCGAGATCGAGCCGCAGCAGATCGCGGTGATCCCGCGCGGCGTGCGCTTCCGCGTCGAGCTGCCCGACGGTCCCAGCCGCGGCTATGTGTGCGAAAACCATGGCGCACTGCTGAAGCTGCCCGACCTGGGCCCGATCGGTGCCAACGGCCTGGCCAACCCGCGCGACTTCGAAACCCCGCATGCCGCCTTCGAAGACATCGACGGCGACTTCGAGCTGATCGCCAAGTTCGACGGCCGGCTGTGGCGCGCGCCCATCGACCATTCACCGCTGGACGTGGTGGCCTGGCACGGCAACTACGCGCCGTACCGCTACGACCTGCGCCGCTTCAACACCATCGGCTCGATCAGCTACGACCACCCGGACCCGTCCATCTTCCTGGTGCTGCATTCGCCCAGCGACACGCCCGGCACCAGCAACATGGATTTCGCCATCTTCCCGCCGCGCTGGCTGGTGGCGCAGAACACGTTCCGCCCGCCGTGGTTCCACCGCAACATCGCCAGCGAATTCATGGGCCTGGTGCACGGCGCCTACGACGCCAAGGCAGAAGGTTTCGTGCCCGGCGGTGCGTCGCTGCACAACTGCATGAGTGGGCATGGCCCCGATGCGCCGACCTTCGACAAGGCGTCCAACGCCGACCTGTCCAAGGCCGATGTCATCAAGGACACCATGGCCTTCATGTTCGAAACCCGCGCGGTGATTCGCCCCAGCGCGCAGGCGCTGGCTGCATCGCACCGCCAGGGCGATTACCAGCAGTGCTGGAACGGGTTGCGCAACAATTTCCGTTCGGCGTAGGGGCCGGCAGGGCAGGCGGGGTAGAGTCGACCGTTGGTCGACTAACGCGCGCAGCGCGGGATTTGCAGGCAAAAGCAGTCGACCAACGGTCGACTCTACCCGGTCGCTGCTACGCCGTGACCGCAAACCCGTCGCAATGCTCCAACGGCAACGCCTCCAACAGCCGCTGCCGCACGCGCTGGCAATAGCCCTCGGAGGTCATGCCAGGCAGCACACCCAGCGCCGCACGCAGCACCGCCAGCACCTGGTCTTCCGCGCGCGCCTGCTGCAGGTCGCGGAACAACGCCGCGGCCTGTGCATTGCGCTGCATTTCCAGAATGCCCAGCAGGTAGATGCGCGCGGCCGCCAACGAGCGGCGGCGCTCGACCCCGGCCGGGACCGGCGCAGGGTTCTGCGCGGCCGGTACCGCCGGAGGCGCAGCGACTGTCGTTTCCGGCCCGGTCTGCAGATAGCCGCCCTGGATCAGCTGGATCACCATCGCCGGTGCCTCCTGACCGATCAGGCCGGTCAGATCGGCAATGCTGCGCTGGCCATCGCACAGGATCAGCAGCCGGCGCTGGCGCATGTCCAGCGGTGCGCGGTGGGCCTGCAGCGCGGTTCGGGCGAGGTCGGTCTTGCGCGGTTGCATGGAAGGACAGCCAAGTCGGTGCACGCCGAGCCTGAACCGTCGGCATGAAACGGCGATGACAATGCAGCGCCTGCACGCGCGCTGCGCTAGCGTGCCTGCACACCGTGCCCAGGAAACCACCCATGAAACACCTGCCCCTGGCTGGCCTGCTGCTGTTGTCGCTGGCCGCCTGCAACCGCACCCCGGAACCGACCGCACCGGCCGAACCTGCCGCCACTGCCCCGGCCAAGGATGCCTCGGTACCCGCCGATGCCGACCTGGCCACGGCCTCGCCGGTGGACCCGCGCAGTGACAGCCCGGCGCGGCTGGACGGCTTTGGCGGCGTGATGCTGGGCGCCGGCATTGCCGAGGTGCGCAGCGGCTATGGCAGCCCCCTGCAGGGACTGGGCACCGATGCCGCCGGCAAGCCGCTGCCGGCCGATGACAGCAATGACGGCTGCTACTTCCTGCGCCCGCAGGATGCCGAAGACCCGCGCCTGATGATCGAAGGCCGCAAGCTGGTGCGCTACGACGTGCGCAGCAGCGCCATCGTGGCCCCCGGCGGTGGCCGGGTGGGCATGACCCTGGGCGAGCTGCAGACCCTGTACCCGGATCGCGGCGACGTGGTGCCGGACAAATACGACGACAAGGCCCAGCACCTGCGGGTGCGCCCGGCGCAGGAGGGCGGGGCGGTGATCGACTTCGCGCTGGGCGCCGACGGCAAGGTGGGCGGCTGGCGGGTGGGCAAGACGCCGCAGGTGGATTACGCCGAAGGCTGCGGCTGAACCTTGATGCGCGGCGCCCCGGTAGCGGGGCGCCGCGCGTAGAATCGCGCCACGACCGCTGGGGAGTGCTCGATGATCGTCATAGCCATTGCCTGGTTCCTGCTCGGCCTGCTGTTGCTGGCCTTGGGCGGGGACTCCATCGTCAAGGCCGTAGCCGGCCTGGCCCAGCGCTTCGGCGCCAGTGCCTTCACCGCCGGCCTGCTGTTGTTGGGCGTGGCCACCTCGCTGCCGGAGCTGGCGGTCAACGCGCGCGCGTTGCTGGTCGGCCAGCCCGAACTGGCGCTGGGCAACGCGATGGGCAGCAGCATCGCCAACCTGGGCCTGACCCTGGCCGTGGCCGCCATTACCGCGCCGTTGCTGCTGCGCGCGCGCCTGCAGACCGTGCTGTGGTGGTCATTGCTGGCCGCGGCGCTGCTGCTGATGGTGTTCGGCCTGGATGGCCGCCTGCAGCGCTGGGAGGCCGGTGTTCTGGTGGCCGGCTTCGTCGTCGTGCAGGCCGTGCTGCTGCGCCGTGGGCGCTCGGAAGGCCCTGAGGTGCAGGCGGTCATCGCCGAGTCGGCGCTCAGCCGTACCAGTCTGCCGTTGAACGTGCTGCGGGTGCTGATCGCCGCGCTGACACTGTACTGGGGCGCGCGCCTGGTGGTCGGTGCGGCGGCGGACTTCGGCACCGCCCTGGGCTGGTCCCCGTTGCTGGTGGGCCTGCTGCCGGTGGCAATCGGCACCGCACTGCCGGAGGTGGCCGCAGCCATCGCCGCCGCGCGTCGTGGCCACGGCGACATGGTGCTGGGCCACGTGCTGGGTTCCAGCGTGGTGAACCTGCTGCTGGTGATCGGCGCGATGGGGCTGCTGCAGCCGCTGGCACTGCCGGCCTCGTTCGTGCGCCTGGAATTGCCGGCGCTGCTGGCCTTCGCGCTGGTGCTGTACCCGATGCTGCGCGGCGACCTGAAGATCAGCCGCGTGGAAGGTGCGATCCTGCTGGGCGCGTTCGTGGCGTGGGTGGGCCTGGAAATCGCCTTGACCAGTGCCTGATTGAATGCCGGCACGGACGCACAGCGCCGCGGTTTCGTAGAGTCGAGCTTGCTCGACTGCTCCTCGCGCTTCAGTCGAGCAAGCTCGACTCTACCCACGTGCCGACCACGGGTCGGCACCTACCGCACCCACCCTCAACGCGCGGGGGTTTCCATCAGCCGCGACAGCGCGGCCTTGGCCATCAGGTGCGCGCTGATTGGCGCGGTGATGAACAGCACACCGATTTGTAGAGTCGAGCTTGCTCGACTGATCTTCGCGCTTCAGTCGAGCAAGCTCGACTCTACCCACGTGCCGACCAACGGTCGGCACCTACCGCACCTACCCTCAACGCGCGGTGGTTTCCTCTTCCCGCTCCGGTTCCGGCGGCGGCAACTGCTCTTCGGCGGCGCGTTCGTTGCCCGGCAGGCTGGGCCGGGTTTCCATCAGCAGCGACAGCGCGGCCTTGGCCATCAGGTGCGCGCTGATCGGCGCGGTGATGAACAGGAACACGGTAATCAGCAGCTCGCGCGGCTGCGGGTCCTGGCCCAGGAAGATGTGGTAGCACACCGAACACACCAGCACGCAGCCCACCCCCAGCGTGCTGGCCTTGGTCGGCGCATGCAGGCGCTTGAAGAAGGTGGACAGCTTCACCAGCCCCAGCGCGCCCACCAGGATGAAGAAGCAGCCGAACAGCAGCAGCACCGACAGCGCGATCTGGATGAAGGTGATCATTCGACGATGTCCCGCCGCAGCACGAACTTGCTCAGCACCACCGTGCTGCCGAAGCCCAGCATGGCGATCACCAGCGCCGCTTCGAAGTAGATGGCCGAGTTCAGGTACATGCCGAACAGCATCAGTTCGGCGATGGCGGTCACCGACAGGGTGTCCAGTGCCAGGATGCGGTCGGGCACGGTAGGCCCGCGCAGCAGGCGCCAGGTGGCCAGCAGCATGGCCAGGCCGACCACGTGCATGCATACCACCAGGGTGGTCTGGATGATCTGGAATCCAGTCATGGGAAGATCTCCATCAACGGGGCTTCGTAACGGCGCTTGATCGTGTCGATCAGCTCCTGCGGGTCGTCCAGGTGCAGCACGTGCACCAGCAGGAAACGGCGGTCGTCGCTCAACGCAGCCGACACCGTGCCGGGGGTCAGGGTGATCATGCTGGTCAGCGCGGCGATGCCGTGGATGTTGGCGATGTCCAGCGGCAACCAGATGAAACCGGGGTGGATGTTCTTCTCCGGCCCCAGCACCTGGATCGCCACCCGGATGTTGGACACCAGGATGTCCCACAGGGTGACGAACAGCAGCTTGGGCACCGGCCGCAGCGTGCCGATGCGGGCGAATTCGCGGTCCAGGCGCGCGGCGAACAGCGGCACCACCACGCCCAGCACCAGGCCCAGCACGATCTGGCCCAGGGTGAAGCTGTCGGACATCAGCACCCAGAACGCCACCACCATGATGCTCAGGGCGGGCGAGGGGATGATGCGGCGGAACAACGAGCGCTGTGCGTTCATGGCTGGCGGATCTCCGGCGTGGTCGCACGCAGTTGCTGCACGTACTCGCCCGGCTGCAGCAGCTGCGCGGCGATGGCATCGGTGTGGCGCATCAGCGGGGCAGCGCCCAGGGTCATGCCGATGCCATAGGCCAGCAGCAGGCAGGCGGCATACAGCTCGACGCGGCGCAGCGGCGCCTTGCGCGGCGGCGGCAGCGCCGGGTCCGGTGCCGGCACGCGCCAGAACAGGCGGATGCCACCGCGGGTCAGGCCCATGATGACCAGCAGGCTGCTGACCAGCACCGCCGTCCACACCACGCCGGTGTACTGCGCCGGCATGCCGGCCAGCAGTGCGGCCTTGGCCAGGAAGCCGGACAGCGGCGGCAGGCCGGCCACCGACACCGCGCCGATCAGGAACAGCACCGCCGGCGTTTCCTTGCCCGGCATCGGCGCCACCACTTCCTTGCGATCGCTGGCACCGCCACGGCGGCGCCGGATCAGATCGGCCACCAGGAACAGTGCTGCGGCCACGAAGCTGCTGTGCGGCAGGTAGTACAGGCCGGCGGACAGCACCCGCGGCGTGCCCACCGCGAAGGCAATGAACAGCGTGGCCGCCGAGACGATCACCAGGTAGGAAATCAGCACGCGCAGGCGGGTAGCGGCCAGTGCGCCCAGGCCACCCAGCACCAGGGTGGCCACGCCGGCCCACAGCAGCCACTCGCGGCCGTAGCCGGCCATCGCCCCGGCATCCTCACCGAACCACAGCATCTGGATGCGCAGCACCGCGTACAGGCCGACCTTGGTCATGATCGCAAACAGTGCGGCCACCGCTGCCGGCGCGCGCGAATAGGCCTCGGGCAGCCACAGGTACAGCGGCATCAGCGCGGCCTTGGCGCAGAACACCAGCAGCAACAGGCCCATGGTGGCCTTCACCAGGGTCAGCTGCGCCGGCGGCACCTGCGCGATGCGCTGCGACAGCTCGGCCATGTTCAGCGAGCCCAGCGCGGCGTACAGCAGGCCCAGGGCAATCAGGAACAGGGTGGAGGCAGTGACGTTGAACACCACGTAATGCAGGCCGATGCGCATGCGCAGGCCGCGGCCGCCACTCAGCAGCAGGCCGTAGGAGGCGATCAGCATCACCTCGAAGAACACGAACAGATTGAAGATGTCGCCGGTCAGGAACGCACCGTTCAGGCCCACCAGCTGGAACTGGAACAGCGCATGGAAGTGCGGTGCGCGCCGGTCCCAGCCCGAGCACGCATGCAGCAGGCAGGGAATGGCCAGCAGCAGGGTGGTCAGCAGCATCCACGCCGACAGGCCGTCGGCCACCAGCGCAATGCCCAGCCGCGCCGGCCAGTCGCCCAGCAGATAGACCTGGATATCACCGCCGGCGGTGGCGGCAAACAGCAGGCCCACCACCAGCGCCAGCGCGCCCAGTGCGGTCCACGCCACCGCGCGCTGCACCTTCGGGCCATAGCGGCGGTGTTCGACGAACAGCGACAGCGCAGCGCCCAGCAGCGGAACCAGGATCGGCAGGATCACCAGATGGTTCATGCGTGGTCCTCGCCCCGGCGCGGCGGTGCGTCGTCGTCCGGTTCGTGGGCGTCCACATGGTCACTGTGGTTGTCGCTGCGGCTGCGCATGGCCAGCACGATGCTGACCGCGGTCATCGCAAAGGCGATCACGATGGCCGTCAGCACCAGCGCCTGTGGCAGCGGGTCGGTGTAGTTGCCCAGGTGGCTGTCCATGCCTTCCTGCAGCACCGGCGCCTTGCCCTGCACCACGCGACCACCGGCGAAGATCAGCAGGTTGGTGGCGTAGGACAGGAAGGTCATGCCCAGGATCACATCGAAGCTGCGCGCGCGCAGCAGCAGGTAGATACCGATGGCGGTCAGTACGCCGATCGCGGTGGCCAGGGCCAGTTCCATCAGTGCATCTCCCCGGTCAGGGCCGAACGGCGTTGCAGATCGATCTCGCCCTTGCGCGCGCTGCGGGTGCGCGAGGGTTTGATCGTGCCCATCATCGACAGCATCAGCATGGCGCCGCCGAACACCACCAGGTACACGCCGATATCGAAACCAATCGCGCTGGCCAGCGGCACCTCGCCAATCAGCGGCAGGTGCAGGTCGACATGGCCGCTGGTCAGGAACGGCACGCCGAACAGCATCGAGGCGCAGCCGCTGAGCAGGGCGATCAGCAGGCCGGCGCCGATGCAGCGGATGTAGTCGAAGCCGAAGCGCGATTCCACCGACGCCGAGCCCTGGATCACGTACTGGATCAGCAGCGGCACCGCCAGCACCAGGCCGGCGATGAAGCCGCCGCCGGGCGCGTTGTGGCCGCGCAGGAACAGGAAGATCGACACCGTCAGGGTGAGCGGGAACATGATCTGGGCCAGGTCGGCCGGCACCGGCAGCTTGATCGGCGGGCCGGGCATGATCTGTTCCGGCGCCATGCGGGTACGCCGCAGCAGGGCGTGCACCACCAGCGCGGCGATGCCGAACACGGTGATCTCCCCGAAGGTATCGAAGCCGCGGAAGTCCACCAGGATCACGTTCACCACATTCTGGCCGTAGGCCTCGGGCAGCGAGCGCGCCAGCATTTCGCCGGCCATGGTGTTCGGCGGCAGGGTCATGGCGGTGTAGGCCAGCGCACCCAGGCCGGCACCGGCGATGATGGCGATCACCGCATCGCGGCGCTTGCGCCAGCGCGGCCGCTCGGGGCCGGATTGTGCAGGCAGGTAGTTCATGCCCAGCAGCATCAGCACCAGGGTCACCATCTCCACCAGCAGCTGGGTCAGGGCCAGGTCCGGTGCGGACAGGAACACGAAGGTCAGGGCGACCATCAGGCCCACGCCGCCCACCAGCAGTACCGCCAGCAGGCGCTGCTTGTAGATGCGCAGGGTGGCCACCGCGCAGCCCATCATCACCAGCCACAGCGCCCAGCCCAGCAGCGGAATGGGCTGCGGCTTGGTCCAGTTGGGCGAGCCCGGGTTGGCCACGAACGGCGCCGCGCCCACCACCACCGCCACCAGCACCAGGCCCAGCAGCATGCGCTGCAGGCTGCCGTTGGCAATGCCGTTGGTCAGGCGCATGGCCAGCGCGGAAAGCGCATCCAGCTGCGCATGGAAGACGTTGCGGCCGGTGGCGGTGTTCTGCACGCCGTGCAGGTTGATCAGCCTGCGCAGGCCGAAGTACAGCGCCACGCCGCCCACCACGCCCACCGCGCTCATCGCCAGCGGCAGGTTGAACCCATGCCAGACCGACAGGCTGTACTCGGGCATGGCACTGCCCAGGATCGCCGCCGCACCGGCGTGCAGCACCGGGGCGATGGTCAGCGCCGGGGCAATGCCCACCGCCACGCAGATCACCACCAGGATCTCCACCGGCACCTTCATCCAGCGCGGCGGCTCATGCGGCACGTGGTCCAGGTCGTGCGGGCCATCGCCGAAGAAGGTGTCGTGCACGAAGCGCAGGCTGTAGGCCACGCCGAACACGCCGGCCAGCAGCGCGGCGATCGACACCGCCATGCGCATGGTGCCCGGGCCACCGGCGGTGAGTGCCTCGGCAAACAGCATTTCCTTGGACAGGAAGCCATTGAGCAGCGGAATGCCGGCCATCGCCAGCGAGGCGATGATGGCCAGCGCACTGGTGAACGGCATCAACCTGCGCAGGCCGCCCAGGCGGCGCATGTCGCGGGTGCCGGTCTCGTGGTCGATGATGCCGGCGGCCATGAACAACGACGCTTTGAACGTGGCGTGGTTCAGGATATGGAACACGCCGGCCACCACCGCCATCGGCGTGGACAGGCCGAACAGCAGGGTGATCAGGCCCAGGTGGGAAATGGTCGAATAGGCCAGCAGGCCCTTCAGGTCGTGCTGGAAGATCGCGTTCCAGGCGCCGATCAGCAGGGTGAGCGCACCAATGCCACTGACCGTGTAGAAGAACAGGTCGCTGCCGGCCAGCGCCGGGTGCAGGCGCGCCAGCAGGAACACGCCGGCCTTCACCATGGTGGCCGAATGCAGGTAGGCCGACACCGGGGTGGGGGCGGCCATCGCGTGCGGCAGCCAGAAATGGAACGGGAACTGCGCGCTCTTGGTGAAGATGCCGGCCAGCACCAGGAACAGCGCATACGGGTACAGCGCACTGGCGCGGATCTGCTCGCCGGCGGCCAGCACCACGTCCAGGTCGAAGCTGCCGACGATGCGGCCGATCAGCAGCACGCCACCGAGCAGGGCCAGGCCACCGCCACCGGTGATCACCAGCGCCATGCGCGCGCCCTCGCGGGCGTCCTGCCGGTGTGACCAGAAACCGATCAGCAGGAACGAGCTGATGCTGGTCATTTCCCAGAAGATCATCAGCAACAGCAGGTTGCCGGAGATCACCATGCCCAGCATGGCGCCCATGAACAGCAGCAGGTAGCAGTAGAAGCGGTGGGCGTTGTCCTGGCTGCTCAGGTAATAGCGCGCATACAGCACCACCAGCGCGCCGATGCCCAGCACCATGCCGGCGAACATCCAGGCCAGCCCATCCAGGCGCAGGGCGAAGTCCAGCCCGATCTGCGGCAGCCAGGGCACCACGCTGCGCACCACCTGGCCGTCCATCACCGCTGGGGTCAGCCAGCCAAGAATGGCCAGCCCGCCCAACGGCGCCAGCGCCGCCAGCCAGGCAGCAGTGGTGCGCGAACTACGGGGGAAGGCGGCAACGGCCGCTGCCATAAGGAACGGCAGGGCCAGCAGCAGGGGCAGGCTGGGGAGCATGCAGGGAATCCATGATTCACGAGCAGGTCAGTGAGTCTAACAGTCAGTCAAATGTCGCCGAAACCCATGTAACGGCGACAAACAGCATGTAACGTGCGGTATTCATGTTTTTTGCGGTGCAATAGGGGGCGTTTGCGGCCTTGCCGGGTACGTGTGGCGGCTTTGCCGAATCGGCCCCTACGCCCGCGCACGGAAGGGCGCAGGCCCTGCACCACAGGGGCTGCGGGTTCACGTGGTTCGGCAACGGATGGGTTCAGCCACGGCCTGGCCGGCAGCGTGGCAGGCACGGCGTACAGCCACAGTGAGCGCGCGGCCCCGTTCAGGAAAGCCGCCCGGCGATCAGTAGCGCCAGTCCAGCTTGCGGTACAGCTTGGCCATCACCCAGGCCGGGCCGATCAGCAGGTAGGTCAGATCGGTCAGGAAGCTGGGCTTGCGGCCCTCGAACTTGTGTCCGATGAACTGGGCGATCCAGGCCACCACGAACACGCCTATCGCCAGCCAGCGCAACGCATGCAGGCCGATTTCGGCTTCCAGCAGGCGGCACAGGCAGCCGAACACGAAGAACTGGATGAGCATGCCGATGCCCAGCGGGCGCGACAGCTTGTTGTAGAAGCACCAGGCGCTGAACATCGCAAACGCCGCCCAGATGCCGTACTGGAACCAGGTGATCAGCGGCGGCACGCACCACAGCAGGGCCACCACCGACCACAGGATGGCCGGCACCGCCACCACGTGGATGGCCTGGTTGATCGGGTTCTGGTGGTCGTCGGAATAGCTGGCGAAGTAGCGATCGACGGGGCGTGCAAGCTGGGTGGTGGTCTGCATGCGGCCAGCATACTCCCGCAGCGCCGCGCGGTGATGGGGGGCGTCGAATGGTGGGGGCGACCGGGTGGGGCCGACTGTGTGGAAACGACGGGGTAGAGTCGACCGTTGGTCGACTATCGCGCGCAGCGCGGCGATTTTCTCGATCTGAACGGAGAGCAGTCGACCAACGGTCGACTCTACCGGGTCCAATTCATCGACCGCATTCCACGCCCCCAGCCGCGCGGGCCGGGGGCGCAGGGGCATCAGTCGACGCTGATGCCGGCCAGGCGCTGCAGCGCCTCGGCGTACTTGGCGCGGGTGCGCTCGATGATCTCGGCCGGGATGGTCGGGCCCGGGGCGGTCTTGCCCCAGTCCAGCGTCTCCAGGTAATCGCGCACGAACTGCTTGTCGTAGCTCGGCGGGCTGGTGCCCACTTCGTACTCGTCGGCCGGCCAGTAACGCGAGGAATCCGGGGTCAGCATCTCGTCCATGATGTACAGACGGCCATCGGCATCGGTACCGAACTCGAACTTGGTATCGGCCAGGATGATGCCGCGCTCGCGGGCGTAATCGGCGGCGAACTTGTAGATGCGCAGGGTGGCATCGCGCACGCGCTCGGCCAGGTCCGCACCCACCTGTTTGACCATCGCATCGAAATCGATGTTCTCGTCATGGTCGCCCACGGCGGCCTTGGTCGAAGGGGTGAAGATCGGCTCTGGCAGCTGCTCGGCCTGGCGCAGGCCGTCGGGCAGGTCGATACCGCTCACCTTGCCGGTGCGCTGGTAGTCCTTCCAGCCGCTGCCGATCAGGTAGCCGCGGGCGATCGCTTCCACCGGCACCGGCTTCAGCTTCCGGGTCACCACCGCGCGCTTGGCATACAGGGCCGGGTCCACGCCCTCGGGCAGCACGCTGGCCACATCGATGCCGGTCAGGTGGTTGGGCATCAGGTGGGCGGTCTTGGCGAACCAGAAGTTGGACACCTGGCAGAGCATCTCGCCCTTGCCCGGAATCGGGTCGGGCAGCACCACGTCGAACGCCGACAGGCGATCGGTGGCCACCATCAGCAGGTAATCGCCCGGCGGGGTCCCTGCCGGCAGCCGCTCGCGCGGAATATCGAACACATCACGCACCTTGCCGCGATGGCGCAAGGGCAGGCCGGGGAGATCGGATTGCAACAGCGTGGTCGGCACGGGCACTCCTGGGGCTTTGTCGATACGGCTGCCCAACGGACCCGGCGGGCCCGCTGACCAGCGGGCGGCCTAGTGTAAAGCGGTCCGGGCCCGCTGTGACGTAAAATGATCGTCCATTTCGTCGGTCACCCCCGGAACGCCATGCGCTGGTACGGAAAACTGCTCGGATTCATTGCCGGGGCCCTGCTGTTCCGGCCCAATCCGCTGTTCGGGGCGGTGGTGGGCCTGCTGCTGGGCCACGCCTTCGACAGCGACTGGTTCCGCCTGAACAAGGAAAACCCGTACCGGGAGCTGGGGCTGACCTCCGAGGCCACCGACGCCGAGATCGAGCGCGCCTACCGCAAGCTGATATCCCAGTACCACCCCGACAAGCTGGGTGGCGCCGCCCCCGAGCTGCAGCAGCAGGCCGAACAGAAGTCGCGGCGCATCAATGCCGCCTACGACCGCATCAAGACCCTGCGCAAGCGCTGAACCCCTTTCCCCTCGTGCCCAAGGCCCCGGCCATGTCCAACTGCCTCATCGCCCCGTCCATCCTGTCCGCCGATTTCGCCCGCCTGGGCGAGGAAGTGGACAACGTCCTGGCCGCCGGTGCGGACTGGGTCCATTTCGATGTGATGGACAACCACTACGTGCCGAACCTGACCATCGGCCCGATGGTCTGCCAGGCGCTGCGCAAGCACGGCGTCACCGCGCCGATCGACGTGCACCTGATGGTCGAGCCGGTGGACCGCATCATTCCCGATTTCGCCGAGGCCGGTGCCACCTACATCAGCTTCCACCCGGAAGCGAGCCGCCACGTGCACCGCACCATCCAGCTGATCCGCTCGCTGGGCTGCAAGCCGGGTATCGTGCTGAACCCGGCCACCCCGGTGGACATCCTGGACTGGGTGCTGGATGACCTGGACCTGGTGCTGCTGATGTCGGTCAACCCGGGCTTCGGCGGCCAGGCCTTCATTCCCTCGGCGCTGGACAAGCTGCGCGTGGTGCGCCAGAAGATCGATGCCAGCGGCAAGGACATCCGCCTGGAGATCGACGGTGGCGTGAAGGCCGACAACATCGGTGCGATCGCCGCTGCCGGTGCGGACACCTTCGTTGCCGGTTCGGCCATCTTCAACGCCAAGACCAGCTACCAGGACGTGATCGCGCAGATGCGCGCCAACGTCGCTGCAGCGCGGGGCTGAACCATGGGCACGGCGGCCGTGTTGAACATCCGCGCGGCCACCGTGGCCGATGCCGGCCTGATCCTGCGCTTCATCCGCGAACTGGCCATCTACGAGAAGGCCGAGCACGCGGTGCAGACCGATGAGATCGGCATTGCCGAGAGCCTGTTCGGCGCCGATGCCAGCGCCCGCGCGCTGATCTGCGAAGCCGACGGCGAAGCCATCGGCTACGCGGTGTACTTCTACAACTATTCCACTTGGCTGGGCCGCAAGGGCATCTACCTGGAAGACCTGTACATCAGCCCGGAGAAGCGCGGTGGCGGTGCCGGCAAGGCACTGTTGAAGTACATCGCGCGCCAGGCCGTGGCCGAAGGCTGCGGTCGTTTCGAATGGTCGGTGCTGGACTGGAACACACCGGCCATCGCGTTCTACACCGCCGCCGGCGCAAAGCCGCAGGACGAGTGGACCGTGTACCGGCTGCAGGGCCAGGCCCTGCACGATTTCGCCAACGGTTGAGGCTTCAGGTAGGTGCGAACCTTGGTTCGCACGAAATCCAACCCGGTAGGTGCGAACCTTGGTTCGCACTGCCCTTGCAAAAAAAAGCCGCGCCAATCCCCGGCGCGGCTTCGCTGCATGCGTGGGAGGCTGATCCTGCCTCCATCCATCATCCCTGCTATGGCCTTCCATTCTCCGGGCCATCCATGACACCTGGATGACATTCACCGCGGGCAAACGCGGCGTTGCTAGCCTGTGCCACCCCCTCCCGGAAGCACTGCATGAGCACCCCGCGCTGGCGCCTGATCCTCAACGGCAAATCCGCAGGCGATGACGACCTGCGCAGTGCCGTCGGCCATTGGCGGCAGCAGGGCGTACAGCTGGAAGTGCGGGTGACCTGGGAAGAGGGCGACGCCGAGCGTTACGTGGCCGAAGCCATCGACCATGGCGTGGACGTGATCGTGGCCGCCGGCGGCGATGGCACGCTCAGCGCCGTGGCCGAAACCCTGGCCCATCGCGATGAACCAGCCGACGCGCTGCCCTCGCTGGCGCTGGTGCCGATGGGCACGGCCAATGATTTCGCCACCTCCGCCGGCATTCCCACCGAACCTCAGCAGGCGTTTGCATTGATCGGGCAGGCCTCCGCGCGCGCTGTGGATCTGCTGCGCGTGGACGCCGACGGGCGGACCTGGTGGTGCGCCAACCTGGCCAGCGGTGGCTTCGGCACGCAGGTGACGGTGGAAACCGATGCGGGCCTGAAGAAAATGCTGGGTGGGCTTGCCTACGTCATCACCGGCATCGCCAAACTGGGCCGCATCGAGCCGATCACCGCGCGCCTGTCCGGCCCGGATTTCGCATGGGGAGGCGGCTTCATCGCCCTGGGCATCGGCAATGGCCGCCAGGCCGGTGGCGGCCAGCAGCTGTGCCCGCAGGCACTGATCGATGACGGCCTGCTGGACGTGACCGTGGTGCCCGAACTGGAAGGCGAGGTGGCCGCCACGATTGGCCAGATGCTGACCGGTGGCAAGGAAGCCGCGCTGGAGCGCGTGGCAACGCGCGCGCAGTTGCCGTGGTTGCAGATCGAGGCCCCGCAGGCGCTGACCTTGAACCTGGACGGCGAGCCGGTGCAGGCCCGCCGTTTCCGTATCGACTGCGTGCCGGGCCGGGTGCGCATGCACCTGCCGACTGGCTGCGAGCTGCTTTCCGGGGCTTGAGCTACGGGCTACAGCAGCGGGATGTCTTCTTCCCGGCTGGGGAACTTGAAGGCCTCCCGCTTTCTGCGAATGTGCTCGGGCATCGGCGGGCGTGGGATGTTGCAGTCAGCCAACCATTGCTGGCACTTCTTCTGCCACGGCAGGTTGTCGGGCGTGGTGATTTCCCAGTAGATGTCTTCGACCATCAGCTGACGGGCAGTCTTGCCCGATCCTTCCTGTACAGGTTGGGAGATGGTGGGATCTGCTCCGTGCTCCAGCAGCCAGTAGGCATAGTCGAATCCACCTCTTCCTGTGTACCAGCTCAGGACGGTGTCGTCGCCCAAGCTGCGGCGATTGGATTCATTTACATCTGCGCCGTTTTTCACCAGCGTCTGGACATTCTTCCATTGATTTCCGCTGATGAACGCCTGGTAGAGAAGCGTCTCATTGTTGACGTTGCGCGTATCGGGATTTCCGCCATGCTTAAGCAGAAGATCCAGATAGCGCGGGTCGTCCATCTTCGCCGCGTAGACCATCGCGTTGTCGAAGTTGATCAACTGCCCGTTCATCTGCTTGGACTCGCGGGCATTGGGGTCTGCACCGACATCGAGCAGGGCTTTCAGTCCCTCGATGCTGCGGGCTCGCAGCGGCCACGCGATCAGGGGAATTCCGTCGCGCGATGAAAACGTTCTGTCCGGGTCGACGCCCTCGTCTTTGACAAGGTGACGTATGGCATCGGAGTCGCCGCCTTCGGCGGCAATCGCCAGCTGTAAGGCCTTGCCTTCAAAGTAACCCTCAGCGCCATGCATCGATTGCGGTGCGCATGCTGAAAGCAGTGTCAATGCTGCCGCCAAGAGGGCGGGACGGAAGATGGGATCACGAAGGCGAACGTCCATGTCATCTGTCCTTATAGCAGCGGGATGTCTTCTTCCCTGGTCGGGAACTTGAAGGCCTCCCGCTTCCTGCGGATGTGCTCGGGCATCGGCGGGCGTGGGATGTTGCGCTCAGCCAACCATTGCTGGCACTTCTTCTGCCACGGCAGGTTGTCGGGCGTGGTGATTTCCCAGTAGATGTCCTCGACCATCACCTGTCGGGGCGATTGGGTGGTTCCTTCGATGGGGGGCAGGGAAATTGTCGGGTCCGCTCCATGTTCCAGCAACCAGTAGGCGTAATCAAACCCGCCTCTGCCTGTGTAGAGGCTAAGAACGGTGTCGTTCTTGCCTAGGTTTGGTTCGTTGACGCGAGCCCCGTTCTCAACCAGAAGCTGGATATTCTTCCATTGATTGCCGCTGATGAATGCCTGATACATCAGCGTTTCATGGTTGGAGTTGCGCGTATTCGGATCTCCTCCGTGCTTGAGCAAAGCCTCGAGGAAGCGGGGGTCGTCCATCTTTGCCGCATACACCAGAGCGTTGTTGAAATGGATCTCTTGCCCATTCATCTTTCTGACGACGCGTGCGTTTGGATCTGCACCATTCTCCAGGAGCAGCTGAAGACCCTGCAGATTCTTTGCGCGGAGCGGCCATGCAATCAGTGGAATCCCGTCGCGTGACGAAAACGTGTGGTCCGGATCGACCCCTTCGTCCTTGATGAGGCGCCGTATCGTCTCTGCATCGCCCTGCTCGGACGCGATCGCCAACTGCAGTGGCTGTCCTTCAAAGAACTCATCAGCACCGTGTGTGGATGAAACGGCGCATCCAGTGATGAGTAAAAGTGTGACAAGAGTCGCGCTTGTTAGCGCTCTAGCCATCATATTGTGAAGTCGGACGCGCATCGTCGCTCTGAAATATTTGGCCGTGATGGCGTGACACTATCAGATGCGCCCATGCTGGATAAGCAACGTTGGCTCTGCGTTGAGCCCGCGAAAGCGCAATGGAGTTTGCCATGAATGATTCCGACATCGAGTCGCGTGCTCGCCAAGTTCAACAGCAGAATATGCTGGTCAAGCAGTTGCGCGACAGTGGTCACGAAGAAGAGGCAGATCGCCTCAAGGAGACTTACCACTCCCGGGAAATGTCCGGCTTGGCAGCCGATGTCTATCGGGCAGCCAAGCACGACGGTGAGCCGCCGGCAGGGTGGACGCGCGGGAGCACAGACCCTGCGGCACTTCGGGCTGCGGGAATCAACATGACGGACGACGAGTTGCAGCGTCATCTCCAACCCACACAGTCAGGCTTTCGCGCAGAGATCTATCTGCCAGACAAGAGGGTGCTGGGGCAGGATGCAAAGCCTGTACTTGTCTACAAGGGTTCAACCGGCGAGATCATCGATCCCTCGGTGCCAGCGGGTCACAGGGAGTCTCTAGGCGAGGACTTCCTGAACAATGGAATGCAGGGCATCGGAATGCGCAGCGATTACTACGATCGAGCGATGACGCTTGCATCGTTGGTCAATAGTCGAAGCTCCGGCGGCTTCGAAATAGCCGGCCACTCTCTCGGCGGTGGCATGGCCTCCGCCGCTTCCGCCGTCACCGGCGCGCGCGCTACGACCTTCAACGCCGCTGGCCTGCATCCGGCAACCGCATCGCGTTACGCCAAGGATAACGGCCTGCCGACGTTCGACACCGGGCAGACCGTGCACACCTACCAGACCACGGGTGAGGTGCTGAACGATGTGCAGAACGGCATGCACCGCCTGAGCGAGCATCAGCGCCGCGGCTATGGTGTGCTCGCCAACGAGCTGGGCATGGTGCTGAAGGACCCGGTCATGCAGAAGGTTGTCGGTGAGCAGCTGCGCGAGAGTCTGCCGCCGGGCGCGCAGACCGCCGCTGCACAGTTCATCGAACAGCTGGCGACCCAGCCAGGTCAGCAGGCGCTGCGTGATATTCCGCTTGCGGCGGGGCGTCTTGAACTGCTGCTGGAGCCAAAGACGCGCGATGCGCAGGGCGCGCTGATTGATCGACCGCAGGTGGCCGCGCCCAGCCAGGTGGCGGAACTGGCGGGCCCGCTGTCCACCGTGCTGCACGCCACGGCACATGGTATGCGCAACGGTCGCTTGATCGGCGAGCAGGTGGAAAGGGCCGGCGCTGCCACTGCCCATGTGCTGGACAGAACCGGTGATGGCGTCGAGCGTGTGCTGAAGACCGAAGGCATGGCCATCGGCCAGGTGGTGAACATGGGCTCGGCCAGCCTGCAGGTGGGGACGCGCGCGGCAAGCACGGTGATTGCTTCCGGGCGTGAACTGACCGGCAGCATCGAAGCCACGGTGCATCGCGTGCAGTCGCAGGCCGGCGCCCGTGGGCTGTCCGCGTTGTCGTGGGTAGCGGGCAGCGTGGGCATGGACAACGTGGCCGACAAACTGGCCCGGCAGGGCGACGCCGTTCGTGATCTCGGCGAGCAACGTGCGCAGCACGCGACCACGCAGGCCCATGCCGACGCTGCGGGCGCTCGCGCGACGGGCGAGCGCGTGGCCACCGCCATCAACCACGATGGGCAATGGGTGGCGGGCAAGCTGCAGAACGGCTTTGCCACGGCCGGTGCCCATGTCGAACGTGGCTACGATCTTGTGGCATCCCACGTGAAGGGCATTACCGCGACCGCACCGGTCGCCCTCGCCACGGTGGGCGGGGCAAAAGCTGGCCTTGAGGCGGCCGCCGCCACGCATCTGCCCAGCGGAAACCTGCCAATGGTCGCGGTGAAGCTGCACAACCTGGACCAGTCCGCTCGCGTGGTCCGTGGCATCGGGGCAGCCTTCGGCGAGGCGACCGCCCGCCATGGCATGGACCCGACCGTGATCCCCAGCCTGGATTCCGCGCTGAGCACGCAGGAGGCCGCCGCGCGCAAGCTGATCGAGCAACAGCCCGGCATCGTGCCTGCCGCAGGTGGCCGGGCCACGGGACCCAGCACGCAGGCGATCAGCATCGATCATCCCTCCCATGTGGCCAATCCGCTGTTCCTCGGCGCCCAGTCCGGCGTCCACGCCCTGGACCGGGCCCACAACCGCGTGCCCGACCTGCACAGCGACCAGCTGGCCGGCGCGCTGGCGGCCCAGGCCAAGCGCGAAGGGCTCGAGACCATTTCCCATGTGGTCCTCAGCGACGACCGCGCCCGAGCCTTCGCCGTCGATACCGCCGACCTCAATGCCCCGCACCGACGCCATGCCCATGTGGAGGTAGCCCAGGGCATGGCCCAGCCCCTCAGCGTCAGCACGGCCCAGGTGGATGCCGTCACGGCCAGCCGGTCCGCGTCTGTGGAGGCCGGTCTGGCCCAGCAGCAGGTGCAGGAGTCGCAGGAGCATGCGCGACGCATGGGCTAGGGCCGCAGGGTTTCCCTGCCGCCGAACCTGCGTTACAGTCAACGGGTGTCCAGCCTGACGACCCCGCATACCCTTTCTTCCGCACGCCGTTGGTGGCGATGGTGGCCCGTTGCCGTCGTCCGCCCCCATAACGCTGTGTCCCGGAAGGAAAGTCGTCTTGAACTCGCACGCTCAGTTTCAGCAGCAGGCCGCTGAAGGCCACACCCATATCCCCGTTGTCCGCGAAGTGCTGTCCGACCTGGACACGCCGCTTTCGGTCTATCTGAAGCTCGCCGACGGCCCCAATACCTACCTGTTTGAATCCGTCGAAGGCGGCGAGCGCTTTGGTCGTTACTCGATCATCGGCCTGCCGGCACGCCGCGTGTACGCCTTCCACGGCCACACCCTGACCGTGCGCGAGGATGGCCAGGTGGTGGATACCCGCGAGGTGGCCGACCCCTTCGCCGAGGTCGAGGCGCTGCGCAGCGCCCACTCGGTGCCCAAGCTGGACGGCCTGCCGGGCTTCACCGGTGGTCTGGTCGGCTGGTTCGGCTTCGAGTGCATCGGCTACATCGAACCGCGCCTGGCCCCGCCGGCCGGCCGTGATGAGCTGGGCACGCCGGACATCCTGCTGCTGGATTCCAACGAACTGGCGGTGTTCGACAACCTGAAGGGCCGGCTGTACCTGATCGTGCACGCCGACCCGCGGGTCGACGGCGCGTTCGAGCAGGCGCAGGCGCGCCTGGATGCGCTGACCGCCAAGCTGCGCGCACCGGGCGCGGGCTATCCGGCACCGCTGAACAGCGATGTGCTGGACGAATCCGATTTCGTTTCCGGTTTCACCCGCGAAGGCTTCGTCGATGCGGTCCAGCGCAGCAAGGAATATATCCGCGCCGGTGACATCTTCCAGGTGGTGCTGAGCCAGCGCCTGAGCGTGCCGTTCAAGGCGCGCCCGGTGGATGTGTACCGCGCGCTGCGTGCGCTGAACCCGTCGCCGTACATGTATTTCCTGGATGTGGGCGACCTGCAGGTGGTCGGTTCGTCGCCGGAAATCCTGGTGCGCCTGCAGGATGGCGAAGTGACCGTGCGCCCGATCGCCGGCACCCGCCCGCGCGGCGCCACCGTCGAACAGGACCTGGCGTTGGAAGCCGAGCTGCTGGCTGATCCGAAGGAGCGCGCCGAGCACCTGATGCTGATCGACCTGGGCCGCAATGATGCCGGTCGCGTGTCCAAGGCCGGCACCGTGGAAGTAGGCGAGCAGTTCGTGATCGAGCGCTACAGCCACGTCATGCACATCGTCAGCGAAGTGACCGGCCAGCTGCAGCCGGGCCTGAGCTACGCCGACGTGCTGCGTGCCACCTTCCCGGCCGGTACGGTCAGCGGCGCGCCGAAGATCCGCGCGCTGGAAGTGATCCGCGAACTGGAACCGATCAAGCGCAACGTCTACGCCGGCAGCATCGGCTACATCGGCTGGCACGGCGATGCCGATACCGCGATCGCAATCCGCACTGCGGTCATCAAGGATGGCCGCCTGTACGTGCAGGCCGGCGCCGGCATCGTCTACGACTCGGACCCGGACAAGGAATGGGACGAGACGATGAACAAGGGCCGTGCGCTGTTCCGCGCCGTCGCCCAGGCCGCCAAGGGCCTGTGAGTTTCCCCGTGCCGTGGCCTGCGCCGCGGCACCTTCCGCTGTTCCCACCCAAGACAAGGAGTACCGCATGAAGCTGCTGAGCGCATTGCTGTGGTCGTCGCTGCTGGCCACGATGGCCCCGTCCGCGTGGGCGCAGGCCAACACCATTCCCTCGCAGCCGCATCTGCTGGTGAAGGGGCAGGGCACCCGCACGGTGATGCCCGACCGCTTCGGCCTGCAGTTGAACATCGAAGAGACCGATATGGACGCCGATGCGGCGCGCCGCCGCGTGCAGGACAACGTGGCGCGCGCGCTGGCGCTGTTCAAGCAGCACAAGGCGGTGGACGGAAGCGTGCGCGCGGACAACCTGCGCATCGGCCCCGCCACGCGCTATGAGGACAGCCGGCAGGTGTTCATTGGTACCCGCGTTTCGCGCCAGCTGCGTGCCAGCTTTGCCAGCGTGAAGCAGATGCAGGACGTGCTGGCCGCGCTGAAAGCGAATGAGCATGTGCAGGTCAGCAGCGTCGCCCCGACCTACTCCGGTGAGGTCGCACTGCGCCGCGAGCTGAAGACTGAAGCGGCGGCCCAGACCCGTGAATCGGCGCAGGGCCTGGCCAAGGCCTATGGAACGTCGCTGCGCGGCCTGTACAGCATTTCCGATGTGGCACCGGATTTCGCCTATGGCATCCAGGCCGGGCAGTGGCCCCAGCTGGACGAGGATGGCCAGAACCTGGACCGGATCTCGGTAACCGGCAGTCACGGCTACGCCGCAGCGCCTGAGCCTGGTACGCGCGAATCCATCGAAGCCGGCCCCATCACCTACACCGAAAACGTGTACGCCATTTTCCTGATAAGCGACGGAACCTGACCATGTTGTGGATGATCGACAACTACGACAGCTTCACCTACAACCTCGTGCAGTACCTGCAGACGCTGGGTGCCGAAGTGAAGGTGGTGCGCAACGATGCGATGAGCGTGGACGAGATCGCCGCGCAGAAACCCGAGCGCATCGTCATTTCGCCCGGCCCATGCACGCCCAATGAAGCAGGCGTGTCGCTGGAGCTGATCCAGCGGCTGGGCCCGACCACGCCGATCCTCGGTGTGTGCCTGGGCCACCAGAGCATCGGCCAGGTCTACGGCGGCACGGTCATCCGCGCCGGCAACATCATGCACGGCAAGACTTCGCCCATCCGCCATGAAGGCAAGGGCGTGTTCGCCGGCCTTCCGGACCGCTACCAGGCCACCCGCTACCACTCGCTGGTGGTGGACAAGACCAGCCTGCCCGACGCGCTGGAAGTAACCGCCTGGACCGAGAACGAGGACGGCTCGATCGAAGAGATCATGGGCCTGCGCCATCGCCAGTCCCCGGTGGAAGGCGTGCAGTTCCACCCCGAATCCATCCTCACCGAACACGGCCACGCCCTGCTGCGCAATTTCCTGCAGCGCCCGGCGGCCTGATCCAAGGAGCATTCCGATGAGCTTCTCCCCCCAGGAAGCCCTGCAACGCACCATCGAACACCGCGAAATCTTCTTCGACGAAATGGTCGACCTGATGCGGCAGATCATGCGCGGCGATGTTTCGCCGATGATGACCGCCGCCATCCTCACCGGCCTGCGGGTGAAGAAGGAAACCATCGACGAGATCGCTGCGGCCGCCACGGTCATGCGCGAATTCGCGCTGGCGGTGCCGGTGGCCGATACCACCCACCTGGTCGATATCGTCGGCACCGGTGGCGATGGTTCGCACACCTTCAACATTTCCACCTGCGCGATGTTCGTGGCGGCCGCCGCCGGCGCGCGCGTGGCCAAGCACGGCAACCGCAGCGTGTCGTCCAAATCCGGCAGCGCCGATGCGGTGGAAGCGCTGGGCGCGGCCATCGAACTGCAGCCGGCACAGGTGGCCGCGGCGATCGAGCAGACCGGCATCGGCTTCATGTTCGCGCCGATCCATCACCCGTCGATGAAGGTGGTCGCGCCGGTCCGCCGCGAGATGGGCGTGCGCACCATCTTCAACATCCTCGGCCCGCTGACCAACCCGGCCAGCGCACCGTCGGTGCTGATGGGCGTGTTCCATCCCGATCTGGTGGGCATCCAGGCGCGCGTGCTGCGCGAGCTGGGCACCGAGCGCGCCATGGTGGTCTGGGGCCGCGACAACATGGACGAGATCTCGCTGGGCGCCGGCACCCTGGTGGGCGAGCTGCGCGACGGCAAGGTGCGCGAATATGAGATCCACCCCGAAGACTTCGGCATTGCCATGTCGGCCAGCCGCAACCTGCGCGTGGACAGCCCGGAGCAGTCGATCCAGATGCTGCGCGCGGTGCTGGACAACCAGGCCGGCCCGGCGCTGGACATCGTGGCGCTCAATGCCGGCGCAGCGCTGTACGTGGCCGGCGTGGCCAGCGACATCGGCGACGGCCTGGCCCGTGCCCGTGCCGCCATCACCGATGGCAGTGCCCGCCAGCGCCTGCAGCAGTACGTTGACACCACCCGCGCGCTGGTTGCCTGAGCGCGCGGTTCAGCCTGACCCACCCGATGGCCGATAATGGCCGTCCTCACCGCCCCAGTACCGAAGCGACGACGATGAGCGACATCCTGCAGACGATCCTGGCCCGCAAGGCCGAAGAAGTGGCCCAGCGCCGCGCCCAGCGCCCGCTGGAGGCGCTGCAGGCGGCCGTGGCCAGTGCCCCCCCGGTGCGCGGCTTCGTGCGCGCGCTGCAGGCGGCGGTGGCCAACGGCGACCCGGCGGTGATTGCCGAGGTGAAGAAGGCCAGCCCGTCCAAGGGCGTGATCCGCCCCGACTTCCGCCCGGCCGATATCGCCGTCAGCTACGAGTTCGGCGGCGCCAGCTGCCTGTCGGTGCTGACCGACGTGGACTTCTTCCAGGGCGCCGATGCCTACCTGCAGCAGGCCCGCGAAGCCTGCACGCTGCCGGTGCTGCGCAAGGACTTCGTGATCGACGCCTACCAGGTGTACGAGGCCCGCGTGCTGGGCGCCGACTGCATCCTGCTGATCGTGGCCGCGCTGGACGACACCCAGCTGGCCACCCTGTCCGAACTGGCGCTGTCGCTGGGCATGGACGTGCTGGTGGAAGTGCATGACATCGACGAGCTGGAGCGCGCGCTGCAGGTGCCGGCGCCGATGATCGGCATCAACAACCGCAACCTGCGCACCTTCGAGGTCTCGCTGCAGACCACCCTGGACATGCAGAAGGCGGTGCCGCGCGACCGCCTGCTGGTGACCGAGAGCGGCATCCTGGGCCCGCAGGACGTGGCCCTGATGCGCGACGCCGGCATCCATGCGTTCCTGGTGGGCGAGGCCTTCATGCGCGTGGAAGAACCGGGTGAGGGTCTGCGTCAGCTATTCTTCGGGGCATGACAACGCACTATCCAACGCCGCGCGAGGATGCGCCGCTGGTCGTTTTCGACTTCGACCACACTCTCTACGACGGTGATTCGGGCACCCACCTGTTCGCCTCGCTGATCAAGCGCAATCCGCTGCGCATGCTGGCCGCGCTGCTGGTCACGCCGATCGCCGGGCCGCTGGTGGCGATGCTGCCGACCCGCCGTACCGGCATTTCGGTCTACGTGTGGATCGGCAGCTTCGGCCTGCACCGGGCGCGCGAGTTCAACCGGGTGATCGACGCCTACGTGATCCGCAACGAGCAGCAGATGCGCGCCAAGCTGCTGCCGCAGGCGCTGGAAGTATTCGCCGCGCACCGCGCCAAGGGCGACCGGGTGGTGGTGGCCACCGGCGCACCGCCGGAGCTGGCCCGTGCCATTCTGGCCTTCGTGGCCCACCAGGATGTGCCGGTGATCGGCACCGAAGTGGGCCCGCGCCTGGGCGGGGTCGGCCCGACCCGACACTGCCACAACGAAGAGAAGATGCGCATGCTGCGCGAGCGCGGCTATGGCGACATCGACATCGCCTATTCGGACAGCACCGCCGACCTGCCGCTGCTGCTGGCCGCCAAGGCGCCGGTGGTGGTGAACCCGAAGCGCTCCAAGGTCGACTTCTTCCGCAGCGTGCTTCCGGCCGGTACCCGCATCCTCAACTGGGGCTGCGTCGACCGCGGCGGCGACAAGGCCTGACCGGCGTCTGTTGTAGAGTCGAGCCATGCTCGACTGCTTTTCACGAAGAGCCGCCGGGCATGGCCCGGCGCTACCGGAACAGGCGCGGGCCGTCAGCGCCCCAGATAACCGCCCAGCGCGTGGCCGATCTGGAACAGGCTGATGCCCAGCACCAGCACGCCCACCGCCACCAGCACCCAGCGTTCCTTCACCCGCTTGACCAGGATCGCCGCCACCGGCGCGGCCATCATGCCGCCGATCAACAGGCCGGCGACGATCTGCAGGTGCTGCAGGCCCATCGACAGCAGGAAGGTGGCCGAAATGGTCACCGTCACCACGAACTCGGCGGCGTTGACCGTGCCGATGGTGGTGCGCGCCTGGCCGCCGCGGGCCAGCAGGGTGGAGGTGGCCACCGGGCCCCAGCCACCGCCGCCGCTGGCGTCCAGCAAGCCGGCGAAGAAGCCCAGCACCGGAACCCGGCGGATCTCGCCGTTGGGCATCCAGCGCCCGGCCGCACGTGCCAGGATGAGGATGGCCAGCACCAGCAGGTACAGGTAGATGAGCGGGCGGATGATGTCGCCCGGCAGCTGGGTCAGCACATAGGCGCCCACCGCGCCGCCCAGGGCACCGGGCAGGGCCAGGCGGAAGAACAGGCGTTTATCGACATTGCCTGCGACCAGATGCGACACACCGGACGCGCCGGTGGTGAACACTTCGGCGGTATGGATGGCCGCGCTGGCCTGCGCCGGCGGGATACCCATGGCCAGCAGCACCGACGACGACACCAGGCCAAACGCCATGCCCAACGCGCCATCGACCAGCTGTGCGCCCAGGCCGATGAGGATGAACCACCAGAATTCGCTGCTCAGTTCCATGCACCGAGCCTAGCGGATGCGCATGTGCGGGGCGTGCGATGGTGTGCGGACCAAGGTCCGCACCCACCGGGCGTGCTCAACGGGTGCCGTACAGCACCACGGTCTTGCCGCGGGCATGCAGCAACCCGTCGGTCTGCAGCTTCTTCAGTACGCGGCCGGCCATTTCACGCGAGCAGCCGACCAGGCGGGCCAGTTCCTGGCGCGAAACGCGCAGCTGGCTGCCCTGCGGGTGGCTCATTGCTTCTGGTTCCTGGGCCAGATCGTGCAGGGTGCGCACGATGCGGTCGGTCACGTCCAGGAACGCCAGGCGGCTGGCCTTGCGGCTGGTGTCGAGCAGGCGCTTGGAGATCTGCTGGCCCAGTGCGTACAGCAGGCGCGGGGCGTCGGCCGACAGCGGGCCCAGGAACAGCTGGTGCAGGCGTTCGTAGCTGATCTCGGCCAGTTCACAGGCCGTGCGGGTGCGCAGGATCACCTCGCGGCGGTCCGATTCAACGAACAGGCCCATTTCGCCCACGAACTCGCCGGCACCGAAGTAGCCCAGCACCAGTTCGCGGTCGTCATCCTCCTCGGCCATGATCGAGACAGAGCCGCTGATGACGTAATACAGCGTTCCCGCCGGGTCCCCAGGGCGGAAAACGTCGGTACGGGTGGGGTAACGCCGCCGATGGCTGTGCGCCAAGAAGCGATCGATGGTGGCGATATCCAAGGCCAATGGGCTGCTAGCTAGGCGCACGGTTGACACGATAGGGGCGCTCCCTCTGCGCATGAACGGATTCACGGGTTCGATGGCGGAGCTTAACCAGCGCACCTGTTAAGGGCAAATAGTGTGCCAGATGCGTGAGCCCTTCACGTTCCCCCGGCGGGCAGTTTGCCCCATAATTCCCCCTTTCCCATCTCACACAGGAATCGACCGCCGTGGTCAAGCCGTTGCCTCGCCTGAGGTTGCAGGGTTTCAACAACCTCACCAAGGCGCTGAGCTTCAACATCTATGACGTGTGTTACGCGCGCACCGAAGAGGAGCGTCAGCGTTACATTGAATACATCGATGAAGAGTACAACGCCGACAGGCTGACTCAAATCTTGACCGATGTCGCCGAGATCATCGGCGCGAACATCCTGAACGTGGCCCGCCAGGACTACGATCCGCAGGGTGCCTCGGTGACCATCCTGATCTCCGAAGAACCGGTGATCGACAAGAAGCAGGCCGGCAAGGAGCTGATCTCCGATGCCGTGGTCGCGCACATGGACAAGTCGCACATCACCGTGCACACCTATCCGGAAACGCACCCGCAGGAAGGCATCGCCACCTTCCGCGCCGACATCGACGTGGCTACCTGTGGCGTCATTTCGCCGCTGAAGGCGTTGAACTACCTGATCGAGAGCCTGGAATCGGACATCGTGATCATGGACTACCGCGTCCGTGGCTTCACCCGCGATGTGAAGGGCAAGAAGCACTACATCGATCACAAGATCAACTCGATCCAGAACTTCCTGGCCAAGAACATCAAGTCGCGTTACGAGATGTTCGACGTCAACGTCTACCAGGAAAACATCTTCCACACGAAGATGCACCTGAAGGACTTCGACCTGGACCAGTACCTGTTCGAGGAAAAGGCCAAGAACCTGTCGTTCAAGGAACGCATGAAGATCGAAGCGCTGCTCAAGCGCGAGATCGAAGAGCTGTTCCACGGCCGCAATCTGTCCGAGTAACACCCGTGCGCGATGCCCCTTGGCATCGCCCACCCAGGCGGGACGACCCGCCCCGTGGAACCGAATGCTGCGCAATCAGTGGTTCCACGGCGATGTACCGACCTACGGCCCGGTGTGAAAGCACCGGGCCGTTTCGTTTTTGTTCAACAAGGTAAGGACCCCACCCATGCCCTGGATCTATCTGCTGCTGGCCGGCCTGTTCGAAATCGGCTTCGCCATTGGAATGAAGTACTCCGAAGGCTTCAGCAAGCCCCTGCCCACCGCCGCCACCGTCGTCTCGGCGCTGATCAGCCTGTACCTGATGAGCCAGGCGATGAAGAGCATTCCGGTGGGCACGGCCTACGCCATCTGGACCGGTATCGGCGCGCTGGGTGTGGCGGTGCTGGGCATCTTCCTGTTCAACGACAGCGCCTCGCCGGCACGGCTGGGCTGCGTGGCCCTGATCGTGGCCGGCGTGATCGGCCTGAAGCTGGTGTCGCCCAATTGATTGACGGGGTCGGATCCCTTTTCCACGGGAAAAGAGCTCTGACCCCATCATGGATCACGGACCGTCAGGGGTCAGAGCCCTTTCCCTTGGGAAAGGGATCCGACCCCGGCGGCGGTTACAGCCGGTAGGCGATGGTCTTCATCACCTTCGATGCCAGCGCCATCGCGCCTGGAATCGGGAACGGCAGGCGGCGTGCGCCGGCCTGTTCGGCGTGCTCGGCGTGCCGGGCTTCGTCTTCCTTCATCACCTGGATGACCGCGCGGCTGCGCAGGTCGCCCGGCGGCAGGTCCACCAGGTGCTCGTCCAGGTGGGCTTCCACCTGGCGCTCGGTTTCCACCACGAAGCCCAGGTTCCAGCCATCACCGCGCAACCCGGCCAGGGTGCCGATGGTGTAGCTGCCGGCGTACCACAGCGGGTTGAACAGGCTGGGCCGGCTGTCCAGCTCGCCCAGGCGGGTGGCGCACCAGGCCAGGTGGTCGGTTTCTTCCTGCGCCGCTTCCAGCAGGTGTTCGCGGGTGGCCGGATCGCGGGCCACGGCAGCCTGGCCGAAGTACAGGCCCTGCGCGCAGACCTCGCCCACGTGGTTGATGCGCATCAGGCCGGCGGCATGGCGCCGCTGCGCGCGGTCCATGCCCGGTTCGTCGGTGTCCGCGGCCGGGTAGGGGCGGGCGGCCGGCGGGTTGCCGAACACTGTGTCCAGGGCGCGCTGCGCCTCGGTCAGCAGGTGGTCCAGCGGGGTGGTCTGGCGGAGCGCGGTCATGGCAGCACGGGTGGGGCGGGGAGACCTGCGATTCTCGCCCGGCGCCCGGGCCCTGCCAACCCAGGGCAGGGGGCGCTTGCACCGGGCAGGCCGGGTGCGTACAATCCCGCCTCTTACGCTTCACCTTTTCACAACGCGTGGCAGAGTTCCGGCGAGCCTTTCGCCGCAATGAGCCCGACCTAACCTAGAGTTCTTCATGAGCACTTTCACTGCCAAGAACGAGACCGTCCAGCGCGACTGGTACCTCGTCGACGCCGAGGGCAAGACCCTGGGCCGTCTCGCCACCGAGCTGGCCCGCCGTCTGCGCGGCAAGCACAAGCCGGTCTACACCCCCCACGTTGATACCGGCGACTACCTGGTCGTCATCAATGCAGAAAAGATTGCCGTCACCGGCAAGAAGCTGCAGGACAAGATGTATCACCGTTTCACCGGCTACATCGGCAACCTGAAGACCGAATCCCTGGCACAGGCGCTGGAGCGCCACCCGGAGCGCGTGATCGAGATCGCCGTGAAGGGCATGCTGCCGAAGGGCCCGCTGGGTCGCCAGATGTACCGCAAGCTCAAGGTCTACGCCGGCACTGAGCATCCGCACGCCGCACAGCAGCCGCAGGTTCTGGATATCTAATCATGGCTATCACTCAAAACTACGGCACTGGCCGCCGCAAGTCCTCCACCGCTCGCGTGTTCCTGCGCAAGGGTTCGGGCAACATCACCGTCAATGGCCGTCCGCTGGACGAGTTCTTCGGTCGTGAGACCGCGCGCATGATCGTGCGCCAGCCGCTCGAGCTGACCAAGAACACCGAAAGCTTCGACATCCTGGTCACCGCCGCTGGCGGCGGCACCACCGGCCAGGCCGGTGCGATCCGTCTGGGCATCGCCCGTGCACTGGTCGAGTACGACGAAACCCTGAAGTCCGAGCTGCGCAAGGCTGGCTTCATGACCCGTGACGCCCGTGAAGTCGAGCGTAAGAAGGTCGGTCTGCACAAGGCCCGTCGCGCCACCCAGTTCTCCAAGCGCTGATCCGCTGCGCCTGGTTGGGCTCCTTCGGGAGCCCGCTGGTTGGAAACGCAAAAGCCCGGCTTCGGCCGGGCTTTTGTCGTTCAGGGGATTGGGGGTCGGATCCTTTTCCGCAGGAAAAGGCGCTGATCCCCAGTGATGCGCGCGCAAAGAAAAAGGCCAGATCTTTCGATCTGGCCTTTCTTGAATGTGGCTGCCCCGGATGGATTCGAACCACCGAATGCCTGAGTCAGAGTCAGGTGCCTTACCGCTTGGCGACGGGGCAATGTCGCGAACTGCTATTCTCACATTTTTCACATTGAAAAACAACTTCAATGTGGTGGCTATGGGTGGACTCGAACCACCGACCCCAGCATTATGAGTGCTGTGCTCTAACCGGCTGAGCTACATAGCCTTGGTGAGCCCGCTATTCTGCGCATGTGTACTGGGCCTGTCAACACCTTTGTAACGTGCTTGTGGCCTGACAGGCGTCATGGGATAGTCCCAGCCAGTAGATTTTCTTAGGAGTCCGCATCGTGATCGATCCGGACGGCTATCGACCGAACGTCGGCATTGTGCTGATGCGGCAGGACGGGCAGGTATTCTGGGCACGACGTGTGCGCCGGGATGGCTGGCAGTTCCCGCAGGGCGGAATGAACACCGACGAGACCCCCGTCGAAGCCATGTATCGTGAACTGCAGGAAGAAACCGGACTGCTGCCCGAGCACGTGGAAGTGCTGGGCGCGACACCGGGCTGGCTGCGCTACAAACTGCCGGCGCGGGCCATCCGCCGCAATGAACGGCAGGTCTGCATTGGTCAGAAGCAGGTCTGGTTCCTGCTGCGCCTGACTGGCGATGAATCGCACGTGCGGCTGGACCACACCGACTCGCCGGAGTTCGACCACTGGCGCTGGGTCGATTTCTGGTACCCGGTGGAACACGTGGTCATGTTCAAGCGTGGCGTCTACGCCCGTGCCCTGCGCCATCTGGCGCCGCTGGCACGCGGGGTGGCGGGGCAGGGGGTCACTTCCATGCCCAAGAGCGCGGCCGAGGCCTGGATGCCCGGCCAGGCCGCCGGCCATGACCGCCCACGCAAGCGCCCGCGCAGCCGCGGGTACTGGCCGAAGAAGGCCCAGGGCGACGGTCCGGCCACCTAGTGGCCTGAACGGTAGCGAGAATGGTTCAGGTCATTGATTGACAACCATTCTCGTTTGCATTGGAATAGCCACCAGGCCGCTTCCGGCCTGTCAGCCTGGTTCCTGCCCGTGTACGTCTGCATCTGCAATGGTGTTACCGACCACCAGATCCGTGAAGCCGCCTCGCAGGGCGTCACGTCGGTGGGCGAGCTGACCATGCGTACCGGTTGCGGCGCTACCTGCGGTTCCTGCCTGGACATGGCCGGCGACCTGCTGGCCAAGGCGCTGGCCACGCACGACCTGCCGCTGCCCGTGCTGGGCCTGCAGGCGGCCTGATCCGCCTTCGCGCGGCGTTGACGCCGTGCCCCCTTCTGCCTCGCTGCTGGCTGCACTGGCCAATGCGCACGATTCGCGTTCCTTCACGCTCGCGCGCAAGGGGTTACAGTGCCCGCGTTTTCAGCGTGCAGGAGCATCCCCATGAAGGGCGACACCAAGGTCATCGAATTCCTCAACAAGGTCCTCTACAACGAGCTGACCGCGATCAACCAGTACTTCCTGCACGCCAAGATGCTCAAGAACTGGGGCATCAAGGAACTGGCCGAGCACGAGTACAAGGAATCGATCGACGAGATGAAGCATGCCGACATGCTCGCCGACCGCATCCTGTTCCTGGAAGGTCTGCCGAACTTCCAGGCGCTGGGCAAGCTGCGCATCGGCGAAAACCCGACCGAGATCCTGCAGTGCGACCTGTCGCTGGAACGCGACGGCGTGGTCACCCTGCGCGACGCCGTGGCCTATGCCGATTCGGTCGGTGACTACGTCAGCCGCCAGCTGTTCGTGAAGATCCTGGATTCGGAAGAAGAGCACATCGACTGGCTGGAAACCCAGCTGGACCTGATCGAGCGCATCGGCGAGCCGAAGTACCTGCTGAGCAAGCTGGAAGAGTGATGGAACCCGCAGCGTAGAGTCGAGCTTGCTCGACTGCTCTACCCGCGGTTTGTAGAGTCGAGCTTGCTCGACTGTTTTTGCCTGAAGCAGTCGAGCAAGCTCGACTCTACGGAGGGGCCAAGGCAGTCGAGCAAGCTCGACGCTACCGGTTACCGGTGCTGGCCCAGGTAGCCGGTCAGCGCCACGCGCGCACGGGCGAATTCGGCCACCAGCAGCGCCACCGCCACGGCGGGGCGCTGCAGCGTGCCGCCGCGGGCTTCTCGCTCGATGCGCGTGGCCACGGCCGACAGAGACAGCGCACCGACATTGGCGCTGGATGATTTGAGGCTGTGCGACAGCGCCTGCAGGCGCTCGATGTCTTCGCCCTGCGCGGCCTGCTGCAACTGCTGCACCAGCAGCGGCGCATCTTCCAGGAATACGGCCACGATCTGCAGCGCGGCCGGACCGATCACGCTCTGCAGTTCTTCCAGCACGCTGCGGTCGAGCACCGGCTGCGGCGATGCGCTTGGCGCCTCGATCGGTAGCGTCGAGCTTGCTCGACTATCGCCCTGTTGATCGTCATGTTGATCGCAGTCGAGCAAGCTCGACTCTACGCGTGCGGGTGTGCCGCCCCAGCGCTGCAGCAGCGCGTGCAGGGCTTCGCGGTCGATCGGCTTGGACAGGTAATCATCCATGCCCGCCTGCAGGCAGCGCTCGCGATCGCCGGCCATGGCGTTGGCGGTCATCGCGATGATCGGCAGGCGGGCCTGGCCGGTCTGCGCTTCTTCGTGCCGCCAGTGGCGGGTGGCGCTGTAGCCGTCCAGCACCGGCATCTGGCAATCCATCAGCACCACGTCGATGCCACCGGCGCGCATGGCCGCCAGCGCCTGTTCGCCGTCGGCCGCATTGCGTACCTGGCACTGGAAGACCTTCAGCAGCTGCTCGGCCACCATGCGGTTCACCGCGTTGTCTTCCACCAGCAGTACCTGCAGCCCCAGCGCAGGCAGCGTGGGCAGCGGCACGCCGGCGTCGGCCGCCAGCAGCGGGGCGGGCCGCGCACTGGCCATGGGCGCGCCCAGCAGGGTGTGCAGGGCGGCGTCGGTGAAGGCGGCGGGCAGCTGCTGCTGGCGCGGCCGCGCGGGCGCGGCGTCATCCTGCAGCCACAGCACCTGCATCGCGTCGTCGTCGCCGCGCTCGGCCAGGGCGCGTTGCAGCGTGGCCTCGCCCTGGCGGCGCTGGCGTGCATCCACCAGCAGCCATGCCGGCGCCGGCTGGCCGGGCCGCGGCGCACTGCGCAGGCGCTGCACCAGCGCCTCCAGATCGGACAGCGCCTGCGCCTGCAGGCCGTGGTGCACGGCAATGCGTTCCACCCGCGCCTGCAGCAGCGGGTCGGCGCTGTACAGCAGCAGCGCGGCCGGGCCGCGGGCCGATGCCGGCAGGTCGCCGGGCACCTTCAACAGCGGAATCTCGAACCAGAACGTGGCGCCATGGCCGGGCGTGGACTGCACGCCGATCTGGCCGTGCATCAGGTCGATGATGCGCTTGCAGATGGCCAGGCCCAGGCCGGTGCCGCCATACAGGCGGGTGGTCGATGCATCGGCCTGGCTGAAGGACTGGAACAGACGCGCCTGCAGGGCCTGGTCGATGCCGATGCCGGTATCGATCACTTCAAACCGCAGCTGGTGCTGCGCCGGGCCTTCGCCCAGCCGCTGCACGCGCAGCTGCACGTGGCCGCGCGCGGTGAACTTGATGGCATTGGCCAGCAGGTTGCTGAGCACCTGGCGCAGCCGCACCGGATCGCCACGCACCGACAGGCGCACCGCGGGGTCCAGCTGCAGGCTTACCGAAAGCCCCTTCGATTCGGCGGCGCGCTGCATCAGCTGCACCACGCCATCGAGCAGTTCGCGCAGATTGAACGTGGTGATTTCCAGTTCCAGCGCCTGCGCTTCCAGCCGCGAGTAATCCAGGATGTCATCGACGATGCGCAGCAGCTGCTGCGAACTGGCCGATGCGGTGGCCAGCATCTGCCGCTGGTCCTCGCCCAGCGGCCCACGCGCGATCAGTTCCAGCATCGGCAGGATGCCGTTGAGCGGGGTGCGGATTTCGTGGCTCATGGTGGCCAGGAATTCGCCCTTGGCCAGCACGGCGGCTTCGGCGGCCTGCTTGGCCTGCAGCAGCTGGTGTTCCAGCTGCCCCTGGCGTTCGGTGGTGCGCCGCAGCTGGTCGCGTTCGCTGGCCAGCACGGTGCGTTCGCGCTGGCTGGCGGCCAGTTGCCGGCCGCGCGCCCGCAGGCGCAGGCCCAGTACCGCCAGAGCCACGGCGGCCAGGCACAGCGCCGCCAGCAGCGCGACCGTCAGCGGCACTCAGAGCACCGCGTTCTGGAAGTCGAAGTTCAGGTCGCTGCCGGCCGACTGCACCATGTTGCCCTGGATGTAATCGACACCGCCTACCCACATGGCCGCCGCGGCCTGTGGGTCTTCGATCTGCTGGCCGATGATCTGCAGGCCAGCGGCGTGCGCCTGTTCGATCGCACGGCGCAGTTCCTCGCGCGTGCCCGGGTTGGAATGGCTGCTGGAAAAACGCGCGGCCATGCGCACGAAGGCCAGCGGCAGCTGGGTCAGCAGGGCATCGGCTTCGCTGCCGGGTTCGAACTGGCTCAGGCAGAAGCGCACGCCGGCGCTGGCCATGCGCTGGCAGAACTGCTGCAGCGGCACGGTATGGATGAGCGCATCGGGCAGGCGCACGTCGATCACCAGCGCACTGCCCGGCAGGTCGCGCTGCTGCAGCGATTCCAGCAGCCAATCGGCGAAGGCATCGCGCTGCAGGGTACGCAGCGACTGCGAGACGAACAGGTTCAGCGGGTGGGTGGCGTGGCGGTACAGATCCAGCAGGCCCATGGCATGTTCCAGCACCTGCTGGTCCAGGTCGGCAATGCGCCCGGCCGCTTCGGCAGCGGGAATCACCTGGCCGGCGGTCAGCACGGTGCCGTCTTCCTGGCGCAGGCGCAGCAGCAGCTGGTACTGCGCACTCCCGCCACCGGCCACCGCCACGATCGGCTGGTAGGCCAGTTCCAGCTGGCCTTCCAGCAGGGCCAGGTGCTCTTCCTCGTTCACCGTGGGGCGGTGCACGTGGCCGGCCACGCCGGAGCTGAGCAGTCGTGCCTGCAGGGTGGTGCGTTCCACCGCTTCCAGTGCGCTGGTGGCATCGTCGAAGCCGGGCGACAGCGGCGCATAGCCGACCACGCCGCGCAGGTGCACCGATTCGTCGTCGCGGATCACGAAGGCGCGCGCGGACAGCTGTTCGCGCAGGTTGGCGGCCAGGGTTTCCAGGTGGTCTTCGTGGGCATCGCGGGCCAGCAGCAGGAAGCTGTTGTCGTTCAGGCGCGCCAGCAGGTGCGGATGGCCGGCTTCGGCCAGACGCTGCCCGGCCTGCACCATCAGCCGTTCGAATGCGGCGTAGCCGTAGCGTTCGCGCAGGCCCAGCGCGCTGGAAATCTCGATGAAGAACACGCCGCCATGGCCGTGGTGGGCCAGGCTGGCGCTCAGCTGCTGCAGCACGTGGTGGCGGGTGGGCAGGCCGGTTTCCGGGTTGCTGGTGGCTGGTGCACCGTTGGCGCCGGGCAGGGTGGCGGCCTGCGCACGGGCGCGGCGGATGCGGTTGGCCACGGCGGCAATCAGGTGGCGCGGCCGGATCGGCTTGCTCAGGTAATCGTCGGCGCCGCAGTCCAGCACTTCGAACTGGCGCTCCGGGTCCGGATCGCCGCTGAGGAATACGATCGGCAGCAGCTGCATGCCCGGCTGCTGGCGGATCATCGCGGTCAGCCGCATGCCATCCACGCCCGGCAGGTGCAGGTCCATCAGGATCAGGTCGGGGCGCTGTTCGCGGATGGCCTGCGGCACGGCATCCGGGTCGCCCAGCACCACCGCCTGCATGCCCGCGCCGTGCAGCACGCTCTGTGCGAACAGGGCCTGCGCGCGGTCGTCTTCGACGATCAGCACGCGGTACGGCGAATCGGCCGGGGGCGGTGCGGCGTCGCTGTTGCCGGCTTCGCCCTGCGGCGGCGGGAACGGCAGCGGCGGCGGTGCCGGCAGCTCGCTGCCAGCGGCGTGTTCGGTAGTGGCCTGCACCAGGCCCAGGGGCGCCGGAGCGGCCACCGCCACGGCAGGCGCGGCGTCGGGCGTGGCCCAGCGCTGCCAGTGGTCGGCAGGTGGGGTTTCAGCGCGTCCTTGGCGGGCGCCCGCGGGAAATTCATTTGCGGCCATGGGGGCTCCTGATGTTCACGGCCATTATGCGGCAAGGCCAGCCGTCATCCTGCGCGGGCGGGCCCGCCGCCGGCGCTGCCGCCAGCACGGGCAAGCCAGCGCACACCCTTCCACAGCGTGCGCCACACCAGCCACACCAGCAGGGCACCGGCCAGGCTGCAGGCCAGCACCACGATCAACGCGATCCACGGGTGGGCCAGGGCAAGGGCGAGACCGCCGATCACCACGGTGTCTTCGGCGGCCGAGGCAATCCAGTTGCTGGCCGGTTCCGGCGAGGTGTTCAACAAGGCGCGGGTGCCGGCCTTCAGGCCATGGCTGGCCAGGGCCACGCCGGCGCCGGCCACCAGCGCACCGGTGCCCAGATCGCCGTCGGGCGACAGCGTGGCGGCGGCCAGGAAGGCGCCCGCGGGCACACGGGCCAGGGTCTGCAGCAGGTCCCAGATCGAATCGACGCCGGGGATCTTGTCGGCGACGAATTCGGCCGCGGCCAGCGCCGCCGAGGTGCCCAGCACCCACCACGATTCGGTGGCCTGCAGGGCCGGGGGCAGGTCCACCCAACCCAGCAGGCCGGCCAGGCCAACGCCAAACACGGTGAGGTAGACGCGGATGCCGGCCAGCCAGGCCAGCAGGATGCCGATCACGAACAGGTGGGCTTCGGTCATGGCGGACTCCGGCGGCGGAACTGTGCGGGGTGCCACACTATCGGCGATGGCGTGCCTGAACACCACTGGCCGCCGGCGGCCGCCCCCGGGGAATCCCGCCGTTCCTGACTTACACTAGCCCGTCGTTTGCCACAGGGGCCGTGACGGTGTTGCCAATGCGATGCCCCGGAGACTACCCATGAACAACCGCCCTCCCATGCGTGTGCAGGTTCGCCTGCCGGGCGCACCACAACCGCCGCTCGATCGCCGTCGCCTGCTGATACTGGCCGGTATCTGGCTGCTGAGCCTGGTGCTGGCCGTGCTGGGTGGCTGCTGGCTGGGCGCGCCGCGCGATGCCCAGGGCCAGCGGCTGCAGGCCGCCGAAAAGCGCGCCGAGACCCTGCAGACCCAGTTGACCGAGGTGCGCCAGAAGCAGGCCACCCTGGAAGCGTCGGACCGGATCAGTCGCGCGGCCAACACCGAGGTGCAGTCGTCGCTGGCCGAGCGCGATGAAGAGATCGCCGGGCTGCGCGCCGACGTGGCGTTCTACGAGCGCCTGGTGGGTTCCACCAGCCAGCGCAAGGGCCTGAACACCCATTCCATCGAGTTCAGCCCGGAATCGGCCGGCACCTGGCAGTACACCGCCGTGCTGACCCAGAACCTCAACCGTGGCGCGATCAGCCAGGGGCAGATGCGCTTCACGGTGGAAGGTGTGAAGAACGGCAAGCTGGCCACGATCAGCTGGGATGAGCTGCACCAGCGCAACAAGGTACCGGGGCAGGATTACTCGTTCCGGTACTTCCAGCAGCTCACCGGCAGCGTCATGCTGCCGACAGACTTCACCCCGCAACGCGTGCGGGTGACATTGGGTGGGGGTGCGGGGGGCACGACCCAGGTATTTGACTGGAAACAGGCCGGTGCACCGGCCAGCAATGGGGAGTAGGCAGATGTTCGGAAACAGCAAGTCGAGCCGTGATGGCCAGCTGGTGGTGGATGCCCTGATCGGCAACCAGGTGGTGATTCGTGGCGATGTGGAATTCAGTGGGGGCCTGTATGTGGAAGGCCGCATCCACGGCAAGGTGATCGCCCAGGAAGGCGCCAGCGGTGCCACCCTGACGGTGGCCGAGCATGGCGTGATCGAAGGGGAGATCCGCGCCCAGGTGGTGGTCATCAGCGGCCGCATGGATGGCGACGTGCATGCCACCGAGAAGGTGGAGCTGACCCCCAGCGCCCGGGTGAACGGCAACGTGCATTACCAGGTGGTGGAAATGAATGCCGGCGCGCAGCTGAACGGCCGCCTGATCCATGCCAGCAGCCCGGTTGCCGCGCTGCCCGCCCCGGAAGGCGAGGAGACCGCTGGCAAGGGCAAGGGCGGCGATGCCGCGCGTCGCAAGCTGGCCGAGGCCATGGCTTGAAAGCCGCGTTCGGCGCCCCCATGCTGGGGCCATGAGCACGCTAGTTTCCCTGCCCGGCGCCACGCCGGCCGCCGCTCCCGACTACCAGTCGCTGGAGCGGCCGCTGAACTTCACCGAATCCGCTGCGGCCAAGGTGAAGGAACTGATCCAGGACGAGGGCAACCCCGACCTGGCCCTGCGCGTGTACATCGAAGGCGGTGGCTGTTCCGGCTTCCAGTACGGTTTCGAGTTCGACGAGAACCGCGCCGAGGATGATCTGGCGGTACAGACCAGCGGGGTGACCCTGCTGGTCGATCCGCTCAGCCTGCAATACCTGATGGGCGCCGAGGTGGATTACACCGAGAGCCTGACCGGTGCGCAGTTCGTGATCCGCAACCCGAACGCGAAGACCACCTGCGGCTGCGGCAGCAGCTTCAGCATGTAAGCACCGGCACGCGCGGCGGGCAACGCCGACCTTGCCACCTGCTGCGAATGGCGGCAGGCTTGTGGAATGCTTACGACTCCTTCGCCGCTTTCCGGTTTCGCCTTCGTGGACGAACCGCTGGAGCGCGCCGATGCCCTGCGCGCCGATGCCGATGCACTGGCGCGCCTGTGGCCGGATGCGCGCATTCTTGTGCTGGACCAGGACGGCACGGCCTTCACCGATGAGGATGACCAGCCGCTGGCGTTGACCGGTGCCGCACTGGGTGGTGGCCCGGGCGCTGCGATCTTCCTGGGGTTGCGGGATGGCCAGGCATGGTTCGGCGTGGATGCCGCGCAGGTCAGCGTGACCGCGCCGCGACGGCTGGACCTGCGGCAGGCGGCGTTGCTGTGGACGGTGGCCGATGCCACGGCCTTCAGCTATGCGCGCGGCATGTCGTACTGGCAGTCGCGCACGCGCTTCTGCGGTGTCTGCGGCAGTGCCGTGGCCTTCGCCCGCGGCGGCTTCGTCGGCCGCTGCCCGCAGTGCGCCACCGAACACTACCCGCGGGTGGACCCGGCGGTGATCGTGGCCGTGGAAAACCAGGGGCGGCTGCTGCTGGGGCGGCAGGCCAACTGGGCGCCGCGCCGCTATTCGGTGCTGGCCGGGTTCGTCGAGCCGGGCGAAACCTTTGAACAGACCGTGGCCCGTGAAGTGCACGAGGAGAGCAAGGTGCGGGTGATCGCCGCGCAGTACCTGGGCTCGCAGCCGTGGCCGTTCCCCGGCGCGCTGATGGTTGGCTTCCGCGCGCAGGCGCACGACGATGTGCCCACCGTGGATGGCGAGCTGGAAGATGCGCGCTGGTTCACCGTCGATGAAGTGGGCGCGGCACTGGCGCGCGACGTGGAAGACGACGGCCAGGGCATCCGTCTGTCGCCGCCGATCTCGATCTCGCGTGGCCTGATCGAACACTGGTACCGGCAGCAGCGCGGCTGAGCATTGCCGCCACCTGAACACGCGGCGGGTTACAGTGGAATCCGTCGCTGAAGGCGCGGCTGCGGCAGGTAAGGTAGCGGCGCCGAACGCTTGTTCATCGGGAGACCCGCCATGTTCACCACCCTGGTTGCCGTGCTGGTGGCGCTGGCCCTGGGCCATGTTGCCCCGGCCGCTGCCGCTTCACTGCGCCGTTTCGAGGGTTTCCGGCGCTGGCTGGGCTGGTTGGACGCGCATGGCGGGCGGGCCTGGCAGGGGCCGGCGGGTGTGCTGGTGGCACTGCTGCCGCCGCTGCTGCTGATGGGGCTGCTGGTGTGGCTGCTGAGCGGGGTGCTGTTCGGGCTGCCCGCGCTGCTGCTGGGCGTGGCGGTGCTGGCCTGGTGCTGGGGCCCGCGCGATCTGGATCGCGATGTTGAAGCGGTGATCGACGCCGACGAGGCCAGTGCCCGCCAGGCGGCGGTGCGGCACCTGCAGGCCGCCGGTGGCAGCCTGCGCGAGGATGTTCCGTCGCTGGTGGAAGCGACCGTGTTGAATGCACTGCGGCGCTGGTTCGCGGTGCTGTTCTGGTTCCTGTTGCTGGGCCCGGTCGGGGCGCTGGCCTACCGCCTGTTGGCGCTGATGGCCGAGAGCCCGATGCGGGCGCGGGTGCCGGTGGAACCGCTGGCCTTGGCGCAGCGCGTGCTGTCGTGGATTGAATGGCCGGTGGCCCAGCTGATGGCGTTTTCGATGGCGCTGGTGGGCAACTTCGATACCGCGTGGAAGGCCTGGCGGCAGGCCCATGGCGAACGGCTGGCCGGCGGCATCGGTTTCCTGGGCGCGGTGGCGCGTGCCAGCGTCAACGCGGAGCTGCGCGAGGACGCGCACGATTACACCGAAGCGGGGCTGTTGCCGGTGTGGCAGCGGCTGCCGGACCTGCGCGATGCGATGAGCCTGGTGTGGCGCATGCTGCTGCTGTGGCTGGCGGTGCTGGCCCTGCTGGTGATTGCCGGCTGGGTAACGTAGGTGTTCGGGCAGGGCTTGCAGCCCTGCACCCGCAGAGGCTTCAAGCAACGTCAACGTCAAAAGCTGGGTATCCGTGGGATGGCGGGGCGGTGTGGGTGGGCAGGACACGCCGTAAACCCGTCCATGGGGGCTCGTAGGCGCCTTGCTCGCGCGCGCAATCCTGCGCGCCCGGCAAGACCGGGGTTGGGCGTCCTGCCCAACCCGCCCGAGGCATGCCTCGGGCCCATGGCGCCTGCGGTCCTGCCCACCCACACCGCCCCACCTCCGACAGTTCCCCGCGGCTGTGGGGAACTGCGATTGTTCGAATGCCCGGCTGTTGGTAGGTGTCGACCTTGGTCGACACAGTAGATCCACGCCATGCGTGGATACGGAGCGCAGCGACCCGCTTTGGCTTTTGATCTTCTCTTCTTTTCCGTGGTGGACGCGCGCGGAAACTGTCCGTGGCCGGGTGCGATGGGCTTGCGGGGGTATCCGCGCCATGGATGGCGCGGCTAAGCCCCCATGGATGGGTTTACGGCGTCCCCCGCAAGCCCATCGCATCCGGCCAACCTCATGATCGCCAAACGCCCCACCACGAGGGGCTGCGCCGTTGGCTGGAACCCTAGACCGGGGCCAGGGCGGTGAAGGGTGCCCAGGGCAGGTTGCGCAGCAGCGCGTAGCCGGGCAGCAGCCACAGCCAGAACATCGGGTTGGCCAGCACCCGCATCAACGGGTCCAGCACGCGCGGACGGATGCCGGCGCTGTTGAGCAGCATCAGCAACAGGAACGGCAGGCTGATGACCAGCAGCGGATTCATCGCCATCGCGCCGGGCAGGTCGAAGTGGACCAGCGAGTACAGGCAGCGCGTGCTGCCGCAGCCGGGGCAGTACAGCCCGGTCAGTGCGTACAGCGGGCAGCCGGGCAGCGGATTGCCCGAGACATAGGGATTGACGTGGCGCAGCACCACGGCGGCACCCGCGGCCAGGCCGGAAGCGGCCAGCAGTGGGGCCCAGCGGGCCAGTCGGGAACGTGCGGGAAGGACGGACATGCGACAACGGGATCCGGCGCGGTGCCGGATCCCGCAGGGTGCATCAGTAGCTGCTGCCGCCGCCCATCACGCCGACCACGGCGATCAGGATGCCGTACAGGATGCCGACCACGACCGCGGCGATGGCCGACCAGATGGCCCACTTCTTGGCCTTTTCCGACGACTCACGGGCACCGGCGATGTCGCCAGCGGCCAGCTTGCCGTTGACCTGGGCGGCGTAGACGATCGACACGATGCCGGCCGGCAGGCAGCAGAACAGGGTCGACAGGATGGCCCAGACCAGATTGTTGGGGACCTGCGGGGTGGTGGTGTTCATGGTTCAAGCTCCTCGATGGGTGGTGGTGTGAATCAAAGGTCGGAAAGAGCGCCCAGCGCGGCCAAGCCGCCGAACAGCCCGAACCACAACAGCAACAGGACCGGCAGTGCGACGGCCGAAGCCACCGCCCACCAGCCCGCCTTGCGCGACGCACTGAAGGCCCCCGGCAGATCACCGGCCGCGCGGCGGCCGTCCACCTGGGACGCATAGACAATCGACACCACCCCCAGCGGCAGGCAGCAGAACAGCGTGGTCACGATCGCCCAGACCAGATGGTTGGGGATGTACACCGGACGCTCGATAGGTGGCGGTTGATTCAAAGCAAGACTCCATTCCTTGGCGGTCGGTCTGTCGCGGACAGGCCGAACCTCCCCCCTGTGGGTGCGTAATCTACCGCAACGCGCGCCTCATGTATGCGTTTACATGCCCGCCGAGGGGGGCTCGGCGGGTGTCCAGGCGGGGTAGCGGGGCGCGCTGCACCCCGTGTCCGATGCGTCAGGCGTTGTAGCCGCGCAGGCTTCGCACCTGCGTTTCCAGCGCGGCCGCATCGGTACGCTGGCCGTCCACGGCGGGTGAGGCGACCACTTCCACGGTGGCGCGGAAGCGGCGCGGAACGCGCATGCGGCCCAGGCGGGTATCGCGCCGGCTCCACATGCTCGACCACATGCCGCGCAGGGCCATGGGCACCACCGGCACCGGCCTGCGCTCCAGGATCTTTTCCACGCCCGATTTGAACGGCGCCATCTCGCCATCGCGGGTCAGTGCGCCTTCGGGGAAGATGCAGACCAGTTCGCCCTCGGCCAACGCCGCATCCACTTCGTCGAACGCGCGCTGCATCAAGGCCGGGTCTTCGCGTGCGCCGGCAATCGGAATCGCCTTGGCGGTGCGGAAGATCCACCGCATCACCGGGATATTGAAGATGCGGTAGTACATGACGAAGCGCACCGGGCGCGGGATCGTCGCCGACAGGATCAGCGCATCCATGTAGCTGACATGGTTGCAGACCAGCAGCGCGGCGCCTTCGTCGGGCACGTTGGCTTCAATGCCGTGCGGGCGCAGCCGGTACAGCGTGCGCACCATCACCCAGCTCAGGAAGCGCATCAGGAATTCGGGGACGATGGTGAAGATATAGATCGCCACCACGGCATTGGCGATGGCCAGTGCCAGGAACAGCTGCGGGATGGTCCAGTGCAGCCATTCGCGCGCGGCCAGCGAAATGAGGGCGGCGCCGACGATGAAACCGGAATTCTGGATGTTCAGCGCGGCGAACACGCGCGACATCTGCGCCTTCGGGGTGCGGCTCTGGATGAGCGCGAACAGCGGCACCACGAACACGCCGGTGAACAGGCCAATACCGACAAGATCGACGACGATGCGCGCGCTGCCGGCCTGCTGCAGGAAGGCCAGAATGCCCATGCCGTGCACCGTGGCCTCGCCCGGGCGGGCGAAGTACAGATCGAGCAGGAAGGCGGTCATGCCAAAGGCGCCCAGTGGCACCAGGCCGATTTCAACGGTGCGCGCCGACAGCTTTTCGCACAGCAGCGAGCCGACGCCGGTGCCGACCGAGAACAGGGCCAGCGCGAACAGGTACAGCTTCGGTTCGCCGCCCAGGTTGGCCAGTGCGTAGTTGGGCAGCTGCGAGGTCAGCACGGTGCCGACGAACCAGAACCAGGACACGCCCAGGATCGCGTTGCGCACCGCCTTCTGCTGCCGTGCCATGCGCAGCACGACGAGCGATTCCGGCAACGGGTTCCAGTTGATCTTCAGGTCCGGGTCGCCGGCATCGACCTTGGGGATCATGCGTGCGGCGATGTTGCCGCAGACCGCCAGCGCGATGACCGCCGTGGCCGCCACGATCGGACCCTGGCTGCCGGCCAGCAGGAACACCGCGCCGCCCAGGATCATGCCCGACAGGATCGAGATGGAGGTGCCCATTTCCACCAGGCCATTGCCGCCGGTCAGCTCTTCGGGCTTCAGCACGGCTGGCAGCACCGAGTACTTCACCGGGCCGAACAGGGTGGACTGCATGCCGGTGCAGAACAGCGCCACCAGCAGGAACGGCAGGCTTTCGGTCAGGAAGCCGACGGCCGCCATCGACATGATCACGATCTCCATGGTGGTGGTGATCACGATCAGGCGCGATTTTTCCAGTTTGTCGGCGATCTGGCCGGCAAGGGCTGAAAACAGGAAGTAGGGCAGGATGAAGATGGCCGGCGCCAGCGTGGTGTAGAGCGAACGCTGCTCTTCCGATACGCCCAGGTAGAACAGCAGGCCGATGATCGCTTGCCGGTAGACGTTGTCGTTGAAGGCACCGAGCGCCTGCACGATGAAGAACGGCAGGAAGCGGCGCTGGCGCAGCAGGGCGAACTGGTTGTGGCCGGACATGGAACCTCCTTGGACCGCCGCAGCCTAGCATTCCTGCCTGCACGACGGGTGCCGGGCGGGGGGACACGCATCGGTGGCGTTCCATGCGAACGATGCCGGGCACCGGGCTGCACGGTGGCGCGATGCTGCCGCGATGGCGGACCGAATGATGCTGTGATGCTGTCCGGGTGCCCGGGTCGAACGATGCCGCGATGTTACGCGTTGCCGGGCCGAATGTTGCCTCGATGCTGCACGCTGCCGGGTCGAATGATGCCGCGATGCTGCGCTTCGTAGAGTCGAGCTTGCTCGACTGCTGTTGGCGGAGCAGTCGAGCAAGCTCGACTCTACCGTCACCGTCACCGTCACCGTGACCCGCACCCGCACCCGCACCCGCACCCGCACCCGCACCTGCACCGGCAAAGGCACCGGCACCGGCACCGGCACCGGCAACGGCAACGGCAACGGCACCGCCACCGGCAACGGCAACGGAACCAGCCCCGTCACCGTCACCACCTCCACCCATGCAGGCGGGATCAGGTCAGGCCACGCACCGCTTCGTTGGCCGCCGCGCGCATTTTCGGCAGCATGCGCAGCACCAGTGCCATCTGCGTGCGGATCAGCTGCAGCTTCGGCGCCATGCTGTCGTCGGTCTGTTCCAGTTCGGCGGCCACGGCGCGGTCGGCGTCGTTGTCGTCTTCGCTGACCGGCTGCCTCGCGCCCAGCGCGCTGCCCAGCTGTTCCAGTGCCTCGCGCACGCGTTCGCCGGCGGCCAGGGCCAGCGGGTCGGCGGCGAAGCTGTCCACCTGGTCGCGGTGCGCGCCCAGTGCGGAAAGGTGGCCCAGCAGGGTGTTGGACAGTGCCAGGAAGCGGAAGCCGGCATCCAGGTTGCGGCGCACGTGGCCGGGTTCGCGCAGCATGTTCGACAAGGCCGTGGACAGCGCCGCGTCGGCGTTGTGCATGTCGCGGCGGGCAATGCGGTAGGCCAGGTCATCACGCATGCCGCTGCGGTACTGGCCCAGCACCGATTCCAGATAGCGCGCGGCGGTGTCCAGCACCCGCGCCAGTACTTTGTGCAACTGCCGGCCCTGCCAGTCGGGCAGGATCAGGAAGGCCGCCGCGGCGGCGATGGCGCAGCCCAGCAGGGTGTCGACCATGCGCGGCACGATCAGCACGAAGCCATCGCCGATCAGGTTGAAGCAGGTCAGCGCCATCACCGTGATCGCCGCCGAGGCCACCAGGTAGCGGTCGGTGCGGGTGAAGAAGAACAGCAGGGCAGACAGCAGCGCGATCAGCAACTGCACGTGCAGCTGCGGGAACAGCTGCAGCAGCGCCCAGGTCAGCACCAGGCCGGCCAGGGTGCCGACGATGCGCTGGGCCAGGCGCTGGCGGGTGGCGCCGAAGTTGGGGCGGCACACGAAGACGATGGTCAGCAGCACCCACGAGCCGTTCTGTGCATTGAACAGGCGGATGGCCAGGAAGCCGGCGATCAGCGCCAGCGCCATGCGCAGGCCGTGGCGGAACAGCACCGAACCGGGCGTGAGCTGCTGGCGGATGCGCACGCCCATCTCGCGCAGGGTGTGTGGGTTGCTGTCGCGCAGGCGGGTATCGACGTTGTCCAGGCTGGCTTCGGAGCGTTCGGCGTCCAGCAGGCGGCGTTCGATGCTGCGCAGGTTGTGCACCAGCAGGTCCAGCGAACCCAGCAGGCGCTGCCATTGCGGGCGCTGCTGGTCGCGCAGGTAGGCCAGGGCATCGGCCAGGTCGCGCCCGGCCTGCTGGTTGCTTTCCCCATACACGAACGGCCGGCGCAGTCGGATCGCCTCGCCGAGCCGTGCGCAGGCCTGGCCCTGCAGGTCCAGCAGGCGCTGGCAGCGGTACAGCACGTCGCTGTGGAAGAACGCATCGACCAAGGCGCCGTAGGGGTAGTGCGAGGAGCTGGCACGCTCATGGAAATCCTGGGCCATGTAGTACAGGCGCAGGTACAAGCCGGAATTCACCCCGGGGCGGCCGGAGCGACCGAAGCGCGCCATGATCGCGGCCTTGGCTTCATTGAGTGCGCCCACCACCCTGCGGTTCTGCTCGGCCAGGTCCAGCTGGCGACGGTGCAGGTCCGCTTCACGCACCGGCTCGAACAGCGCGGCCTTCAGCTGCAGGTAGCGGCCCAGTTCCTGGTAGAGGCGGGCCACGCGTTCGCGTACCGGCCGGTTGGCGAACAGGGCGGTCCAGACAATGGACAACAGGCCATACCAGACCGCACCGGCCAGCAGGTGGCTGACCGCATGCAGGGCGCGTGGCAGATCGCCGGCGCCGCCGTGCTGCTCCAGCCCGATCATGGTGTAGATGGCCAGGGTGACCGTGGCCTGGGCGATGGAGGCGTAGCGTTCGCCCAGCGCGCCCAGCAGGGTCAGGCCGAAGGTGGACAGCGCCAGCGCGGCGATGAACAGCCACGGCCACGGGAACAGCCAGATGACCGACGCGGCGGCAATGCAGAAGCACAGCAGCGACAGCAGCACCGCCTTGGTGCGGCCCCACCAGTTGTCATCGGTTTCGGCGATGGCGCTGGCGATGATGCCCAGGAACACACCGGGCAGGGCCGGCAGTGCGTCCATGTGCCAGCACACGCCCAGCGCGGTGGTCAGGGCAATGAAGACGCGCAGGCCGTAGCTGGCTTTTTCATGGGCCCACAGGCGGCTGAGGCGGGAATGGGGCGCGGACATGCAGGCTCGGGGGGCGGAGTGCCCCCATTATGGCGGTGCGCGCGTGTGTAGGGTGTTCGAGGTGCGGACCAACGGTCCGCACCCACCGAAACCGCATTACATCTCCCAGCGCACGCTCACGGCGAAGGTGCGCGGCAGGCCGATGCCGGCGTTCGACCAGTACTTTCGGTTGCCCAGGTTTTCCACGCTGGCGCGCAGGGTGACCGGGTGCCCGCTGGCCATCAGCCGGTAGCCCACGCCGGCATTGACCAGGGTGTAATCGGGCAGCTTCAGGGTGTTGTCGGCGTCGTACCAGACATCGCCGTAGTAACGCACGGCGGCGTAGGTTTCCAGGCCATCCACCCACGGCAGCTGGTAGCTGGCATGCAGCACGCCGCTCCAGCGGGCGGCACCGACGGTGCGGTTGCCTTCCCGCGCGGCGCTGTCCGGCGACAGCTTGTCGTAGGTCGGGTCCAGCCAGGTCACGCCGCCACCCACGGTCAGCGCGTCGGTCAGGTGCAGGTCGGCGCTGGCTTCCACGCCTTCGTACAGGGTGATGCCATCCTGCACCAGGCGCAGGCCGGTGTCGGTCTGCTGGTCGATGTTGGCGCCACGTTCCAGCCGGAACGCGGCCACGTTCGCATTCCAGCGCGAGGCTTCCACCTTGGCGCCGATTTCATACTGCTTGCTGATGGTCGGGTCCAGCACATCGCCGGCGTTGATGTAGGTGTTGCCCACGCGGCTGCCGGCTTCCAGCGATTCGATGTAGCTGGCGTACAGGGTCACTGCCTCGCTGGGCTTGAACATGACCGCATAGGTCGGGGTGACCGGGTAGGTGTGGTAACGGCCCTTGGTCTCGAAGTCGTTGTAGCGCCAGCCAGCCAGCACCGACCAGCCGCCGCCGAAGTCGACGGTATCGCTGGCGAACACCGCCTGCTGCACGGTTTCATCGCCACGGGTCAGCACCCGCGAACCCACCGCGTCGTGGCGGATGGCAGAACGCTGGTACAGGTTGGCGCGACCGATGGTGTTCCACTCGTAAGGGCGGTCCCAGCCCAGCCCGGTCTGGTGGCTGACGCCGGCCACCAGCTGGTGCTGCAGCGGACCGGTGCGGAAGCTGCCCTGCACCAGCGCCTGCGCGAGCTTCCATTCGCTCTTGCCGCCCAGCTCGTACACGTTCACGTTGTAGTCGCCGTTCGGATCGTCGATGTAGGCGAAGATCTTGTTGACGTCGTTCCACGAGGTGGTGACGCCGTAGCTCAGGCTGGCCTTCCAGTCGCTGTTGATCTGCCAGTTCAACGCGGTCGACAGCAGGCTGGAACGGGTGTCGTAGTAGGTGCCCGGCACGCTGTTGTCGACGTCGCCGGCAATCGGCCGCGGCAGCGAGGTCAGGCCGATGAAGTAGTACTGCGGCGATTCTTCGCTCAGGTCGCGCGACTGGAACACGCCGTCGAAGGTCCAGGTGAGCGCATCGCTCAGGCGCGCGTCCAGCGACAGTGCGCCGACCTTGCGGTCGACATGGCCGCCGTTGAAGGTTTCGCCCTTCTCCTGGTACGCGTTGAAGCGGTAGCCGAACATCTCTTCGTTGCCGAAGCGCCCGCCGGCATCGACACCGCCGCTGACGATGCCCTGTTCGCGCCAGCCCAGCTGCGCGGAGAACGTCGGGGTGTCGGTCGGCTTCTTGGTGATGTAGTTGACGATGCCGCCGGGTGCGCCGAAGCCGTACAGGAAGCCACCGGGGCCCTTCAGCAGGTCTACCTGTTCCATCACTTCCAGCGGCCATTCGGTGCCCCACGAAGACACCTGCAGGCCGTTCACGCGGTAGCTGTCGTAGTTCAGATCGATGCCGCGGTTGCGGATGGGCGAGCTCCAGCCACTGGCGTAGGCGCTTACCTGGGTGGTGACCGAGGGGTCGAACAGGAAGGCTTCGCCCAGCGAGACGACCTGGCGCTGCTCCAGCTGTTCGCGGCAAACGGCGGTGATGGCGAACGGGGTGTCACGCAGGGCACGGTCGCCCAGCGCACCGGCTTCGGTGTGGGTGCGTCCGCCGACCACCTTGATGGCGTCCAGGTCGGTGGCGCTGCGGGTGTCGGCCGGGGCTTCTGCATGGGCCACGCAGGCGGCGGACAGGGCGGCGGCCAGCAGGGCCACGCGCGGGGTGCGGAACGAAGGCATCGATCAGGTTCCTCGGCGGACGGCCACGGGCCATCCACCCATGGTTGGGGGAAGGGGCAGTGGCTGGGATCACGCAGGCTGACCGGGAACCGGGAGCGGGGCGCCGCAGGGGCGCAGGACCATGGCTGGATGCGAATTGTTCTCTTTTCGTTACAGCGCGTCAAACCCAAGGGGGCGTGCGGACCAACGGTCCGCACCCACCCGGTAGCGCCGGGCCATGCCCGGCGGATCCTTCACGCGCGCTGCGCGCGCTTGAGCAGCTTCGCTTCGCGCTTGCGCGCGCGGCGTGCCCGCCAGCGATCGGCCAGGCACGAGAAGATCACGTACAGCGCCGGCGTGCTCAGCAGGGTCAGGCTCTGCGAGAACAGCAGGCCGCCGATCATCGCGATGCCCAGCGGGCGCCGTAGCTCGGAGCCTTCGCCCAGGCCGATCGCCAGCGGCACCGCCGCCAGGATCGCCACCATCGTGGTCATCATGATCGGGCGGAAGCGCACGATGCTGGCCTCGCGTGCGGCCTCGCGCGGGGCCAGGCCGTGCTCGCGCTGCGCCACCAGGGCGAAGTCGATCATCATGATCGCGTTCTTCTTCACTATGCCGATCAGCAGCACCAGCGCGATCATCGAGATCACCGACAGTTCGGTGTTGGTGCCGAACAGCGCCAGCAGCGCGCCCACGCCCGCCGCCGGCAGGGTGGACAGGATCGTGACCGGGTGGATCAGGCTCTCGTACAGCATGCCCAGCACCAGGTACACGGTCAGGATGGCCGCGAACACCAGGATCAGCATGTCGCTGGGGTCTGAGTTGAAACCGAAGCCGGCGTCGTCGGCCAGGCGGATGTCGCCGGGCATGCGCATGCCGGCCACGGTGGCATCGATGATCGCCTTCGCCTCGCCCATGCTCACCCCGGGAGCCAGGTTGTAGCTCAGGTCCATCGTGGTGTACTGGTTTTCATGGGTGATCTGCGAAGGCGCCAGACCGGGCACCTGGCTGGCCACCGCGGTGATCGGCACCATCTGCCCATTGCTGGCCTTCACGTACACCTCGTCCAGCGCCGCCGGGGTGGCGGTCTGCGAGGGCAGGGCGTTCACCACCACGCTGTACTGGTTGATGTCCGAATAGATGGTGGAAATCTGCCGCTGGCCGAACGCACCGTACAGCGCACCGTCGATGGCACCGACCGAGACACCCAGGCGCGCGGCCTTGGCGCGATCGATTTCGATGTTCTGGCGCAGGCCGGCGTTGTCCACGTCGGTGCCCACGTCACGCAGTTTGGGGTTCTTCTTCAGCTCGGCCTGCAGCTTGGGCAGCCATTCCTGCAGTGCGGCCAGGTCGTTGCCCTGCAGGGAAATGCGGTACTGCGCACCCTGGCTGTTGCCGCCGCCATCATTGCTGGGCAGATCCTGGATCGCGCGCAGGCGCAGCTGCAGGTCGGGGTAGCGGTCGGCCTTGGCACTCAGGCGGGCCAGCGCGTGGGCGGTGGTCTCGCGACGCCCTTCCTTGCGCGATTTCAGTTCCACGTTGAACTGCGCGCTGGAGCCCTGGCGGCCACTGCCCAGGCGCACGCCCACGGTCTTCACCGCCGGGTCGGCCATCAGCATGTCGGTGATGCGGCGCTGGCGGCTGACCATGTCTTCGAAGGACACGGTGGCGCTGGAATTGGCGCGGCCCCAGATCAGGCCGGTGTCCTGCGGCGGGAACGCACCCTTCTTCACTGCACCGAACAGGAAGATGGTGACGCCGATCAGGATGAGCGGGGTGAGCGAGAGCAGCAGCGCGTGGCGCAGCGAGAAATCCAGGAACACGGTGTAGATGCGCAGCATGCGCTCGTGCCCGGCATCGAGCCAACGGCCGAAGCGCGACGGTGCGGCGTTGTGGTCGTGCGCGCTCAGGAAGCGGCTGCACAGTGCCGGGGTGAGGGTCAGCGAGACGATCATCGACACCACGATGGCCGCCACCAGGGTGACGGTGAACTCGCGGAAGAAGGCGCCCATCATGCCGCTGGCAAACAGCAGCGGAATGAACACTGCAACCAGCGAGGCGGTGATCGAGACGATGGTGAAGCCGATCTCGCGCGCACCGGTGAAGGCCGCCTGCAGGCGCGGCATGCCTTCGTCCAGGTGGCGCATGATGTTCTCGATCACCACGATCGCATCGTCCACCACGAAGCCAATCGCGATCACCAGCGCCAGCAGGCTCAGGTTGTTCAGGGTGAAGCCCAGCGCGTACATCACCAGCGCCGCACCGGCCAGCGACAGCGGCACGGTAACCGCGGCGATCAGGGTGGGGGCCAGGCGGCGCAGGAACAGCGCCATGGTCAGCACCACCATGGCCAGGCTGATCAGCAACGTGATCTGTACTTCATGCAGCGACGAGCGGATGGTCGGCGTCCGGTCGAAGTACGGGGTCATGGTGGTGCCGGGCTGCAGGTAGTCGCGCAGCGCGGGAATCTGCGCCTTCACCCGGTCCACGGTTTCCACGATGTTGGCGCCGGCGCGGGTGAACACGTACATCACCACGGCGGGTTTGTGGTCGAACCACGCGGCCTGGTAGGCATCCTGCTGGCCGTCGTAGACGTTGGCGATGTCCTTCAGGCGGATCACCCGGCCATCGCCCTGGGTCTTCACCACCAGATTGGCGAAGTCGGCCGCGCGCGCGACCGAATCGTTGGCGATGATCGCAGTGGTGGTGTTGCCGTCGCTGAGGAAACCGGTGGGCGAGGTGACGTTGGCCGCGCGCACCGCGTTGCGCAGGTCATCGGCGGTCAGGCCCAGGGCGTTCATCAGGCGCAGGTTGACGTCCACGCGCACGGCCGGCGTGGAAGCACCGGCGATATCCACCGATGCCACGCCGCCGATCTGGCGGATGCGCTGGGCCAGCAGCGAGTCGGCCACGTTGTACAGCTCGTCGGCCGACTGCGTCTGTGAGGTCAGCGCGATGGCAATCACAGGATCGTCGTTCGGGTTCGCCTTCTGGTACATCGGCGAGCCCATGCCCGAGGGCAGGTCGGCCTGCGCCGAGTTGATCGCGGTCTGCACGTCCAGCGCCGCCGAATCGATATCGCGGTCGGTCTGGAAGATCATGAACACCAGCGAGCTGCCTTCCGAACTGGAAGAGCGCATGCGGTCGATGCCGGGCAGCTGGCCCAGATGGCGTTCCAGCGGCGCGGTGACCGTGGAGGCCATGGTGGCCGCATCGGCGCCGGACTGGCTGGCGTGCACGAAGATGACCGGAATCTGGATGTTCGGCAGGGCCGACACGCCCAGCTTCAGGTAGCAGATCACGCCGATGATGAACAGGCCGATGGCCAGCAGCGCGGTGCCGATCGGGCGGCGGATGAAGGGGCCGGACAGGTTCATCGTGCCGCCCCCCGCAGGTGCGGGGCCTGGATCATGCCTGCGGCTCCTGCAGCGAACCGTCGCGCAACGCGCGCTGCTCGCGGCGGCGGGCAAGCCATTCCGAGAACCGTTCCATGTACAGGTAGATCACCGGCGTGGTGTACAGCGTTACCAGCTGCGACAGCAGCAGGCCGCCGACGATGGCAATGCCCAGCGGACGGCGCAGTTCCGAACCGATGCCGGTGCCCAGCGCCAGCGGCAATGCGCCCAGCATGGCCGCGGCGGTGGTCATCATGATCGGGCGGAAGCGCAGCAGGCAGGCGCGGCGGATCGCTTCGTGGGCGTTGGCGCCGGCGCGGCGGGCTTCGATGGCGAAGTCCACCATCATGATGCCGTTCTTCTTCACGATGCCGATCAGCAGCACGATGCCGACGATGCCATCCACCGACAGGCTCAGGCCGCACACCATCAGCGCCAGCAGCGCGCCCACGCCGGCCGGCGGCAGGGTGGAAATGATGGTGATGGGGTGGATGTAGCTTTCGTACAGCACGCCCAGCACGATGTAGATCACCACCAGCGAGGCCAGCAGCAGCCACACCACGTCGGTCTGGCTGCCGGTGAACTCGGCGGCCTTGCCGATGAACTCGGCATGCAGGTGGGCCGGCATGTCCAGGCTGGCCTTGGTCTCTTCGATGGCCTTGACCGCATCGGACAGCGAGTAGCCCGGCGCCACGTTGAAGGAGACGGTCACCGCCGGCAGCTGCTGCTGGTGGCTGACCACCAGCGGCGCGCTGGTCACCTTGCCTTCGGCCAGCGCCGACAGCGGAATGATGTTGCCCGCGCCCACCGTAATGCCTGTGTTCTGCGCACCGATGCCGGTGGCGGTGGACGAGTTGGACGAGGTGACCTGGCCGAAACTGGTGGCGTTGGTGCCGGTCAGCGCGCCGGCGCCGTTGGAGGCCACGGCCAGCTGTTCCATCAGCGCGGTGCTGGTGCGGAACTCCGGTGCCACTTCCAGCACCACGCGGTACTGGTTGAGTTCGGTGAAGATGGTGGAGATCTGGCGCTGGCCGAAGGCATCGTAGAGCGTGTCATCGATGGTCTGCATCGGCACGCCCAGCACGCTGGCCTTGTCGCGGTCGATGTTCAGCTCCAGCGCACGGCCCTGGTTGGACAGGTTGTTGTCCACGTCCGCCAGCTCCGGGCGCTGGCGCAGCGCCTCGGTCAGGCGCGTGGCCTGGGTGGCCACGGTGGCCGAATCAACATCGGACAGCGAGTACTGGTACTCGGTGGCGGCCACGCGCGTATCCAGGGTCACGTCCTGCACCGGCTTCAGGTACAGCGCCACGCCGGGAATGCCGGCCACGGCTTTCTGCAGGCGCGGCAGGATCTCGTCCAGGCCATCGCGCTGGCCGCGCTCCTTCAGCACGATCGACAGTTGGCCCTGGTTGAGCGTGGGGTTCATGCTGCCGGCACCGATGAAGGCCGACACGCCGGTCACATCCGGGTCCTGGCGCAGGGCTTCGGCCACCTGCTTGGTGCGCTGCTCCATCTGCGGGAAGGCGATGTTCTGGTCGGCCTGCACCACGCCGGTGATCAGGCCGGTGTCCTGTTCGGGCAGCAGGCCCTTGGGAATCAGCACGTACAGCAGCACGGTCAGCACCAGCGCGGCGGCGGCCACGACCAGGGTGGCGCGCTGGTGGTCCAGCACCCAGTCCAGGCTGCGTTCGTACAGGCCCACGGTGCGCGTCCACAGATTCTGCTTGCCGGCGGCCGCTGCGCGCTCATGCGCGTCTTCGCCCTCGGGCAGCGCGTCGGGCTTGAGCAGGTAGGCGCACATCATCGGGGTGAGCGTCAGCGAGATCAGCATCGACAGCACTACGGCGATGCTGAGCACCCAGGCGAATTCGTGGAACAGGCGGCCGGTGACGCCCGGCATCAGCAGCAGCGGCAGGAACACGGCCACCAGCGAGACGGTCAGCGACAGCACGGTGAAGCCGATCTGGCGTGCGCCGATCTCGGCCGCTTCGCGGCCACTCTTGCCCTGTTCGATGTAGCGCACGATGTTCTCGATCATCACGATCGCATCGTCCACCACGAAGCCGGTGGCCACCACCAGCGCCATCAGCGAAAGGTTGTCCAGCGACATGCCGGTGAAGGCCATCACCGCGAATGTGCCGGCCAGCGACAGCGGCACCGCCACCGAGGGAATGATGGTGGCCCACAGCCGGCGCAGGAACACGAAGATGACCGCCACCACCAGGCCGATGGTGAGGATCAGGGTGAACTGCACTTCATGCACCGACGCACGGATGGTTTCGGTGCGGTCGTTGAAGACTTCCAGGTGCACGTCGGCCGGCAGCACGCCCTGCAGCTGCGGCAGGATGGCGCGGATGCGTTCGACGGTCTGCACGATGTTGGCGCCCGGCTGGCGGCGCACTTCCAGCAGCACCGCCGGCTTGCCGTCGGCCCAGGCGGCAAGCTGGTCGTTTTCCACGCCGTCCACCACCTGGGCCACGTCGGACAGCCGCACCGGGCGGCCGTTCTTGTAGCTGATGATGGTGTCGCGGTACTCGGCGGCACTGGCCAGCTGGTCGTTGGTACCGATGCTGTAGGATTGGGTCTTGCCGTTCAACGAGCCCTTGGGCGCGTTGACGTTGGCCTGGGTGAGTGCGCTGCGCAGCTCTTCCATGGTCAGGCCCATGTTCGACAGCTGCGCCGGATTGACCTGGATGCGCACGGCCGGGCGCACGTTGCCGGCGATCGACACCAGGCCCACGCCCTGCACCTGCGACAGGCGCTGGGCGAGGATCGAATCGGCGTAGTTGTTGACCTCGCGCAGCGGCCGCGTGTCAGAGGTCAGCTTCAGGGTGACGATGGCCGCGTCGGCCGGGTTTACCCGGTTGTAGACCGGCTGGTAGGGCAGCGACGAGGGCAGGGTGGCTTGGCGGATCGCCGCCTGCACGTCCTGCGCGGCGATATCGATGTCGCGGTCCATCGAGAACTGCAGGATGATCGTGGACAACCCGGCCGACGAATCGGAGGTCATCAGTTCCAGCCCGGAAATCTGCCCGAACTGGCGTTCCAGCGGGGTGGTGACCAGCGACGCCATGGTGGTGGCGTTGGCACCCGGGTACTGGGTGGTGACCACCAGGCTGGGGGCATCGATTTCCGGCAGCGCCGACACCGGCAGCTTGCGGTAACCCAGGATGCCCAGCAGCAACAAACCCGCCATCAACAGCGAGGTAGCAATGGGACGGCGGATGAAGATCGTCGAAAAGCCCACGGACGGATCCTTGCTGGTGCTTCAATGGTTGCGCCGGCATCGAGGCCGGCGCGGAAGGAAAGGGTGGCCTGCGCTCAGCGCGGGCCACCACCGGGACGGCCGCGGCCGCCACTCTTCTGTTCGGCGGCCTTCAGTTCGGCCTCGGTGGGCGCCGCGGGGGTTTCGCCCGGCTTCAGCGCGGTCACCTTGCTGCCCGGCTTCAGGCGGAACTGGCCTTCGCTGACCACCCGCTCGCCACCCTTCAGGCCTTCGGTGATCTGCACGTGGCTGTCGCCTACTTCCACGCCACTGCGCACGGTCTGCATCTTGACCGTGTTGTCGCCCTGCACCAGATAGACGTACTCGCCATCGGGCCCGCGCAGCACGGCCTGGGTGGGAATGACCACGCCCCCGGCAATGGTGCGCAGCTGCATGCGCACGTTCACGAACTGGCCCGGCCACAGGCCGTTGTCGGTGTTTTCGAAGATCGCGCGGGCCTTGAAGGTGCCGCTGTCGGCGCTGATCAGGTTGTCCACCACGTCCAGCGAACCGTCACCGGACAGCACGTGCGAATCGGCGCGGTCCAGCGCCGCCACCGGCACCTTGCCGGCCGTCTGCGCCTGGCGCACGTCGCCCAGCTGGCGCTCGGGCAGGTTGAACAGCACGTGGATCGGGTGGATCTGGGTGAGGGTGACCAGCGCGGTACCGGCATTCACCACGTTGCCTGCATCCACTGCACGGATACCGGCAATGCCGGAAATCGGCGCGGTGATGCGGGTGTACTGCAGCTGCACCTGCGCGGCGCGCGCGCTGGCCTCGTTGGCGGCCACCGCGCTTTCGTACTGTGACACCTGGTTTCGTTGTGTATCCAGATCGGTCTTGGCGACGAACTGGCGGTATTCCGGCGCGTTGGAGCGCTGGAAGTTGGAACGGGCGGTGGCCAGCAGCGCCTCGTTCTGGCGCTTGGCGGCCACGGCCTGGTCATAGCTGGCCTGCGCGCTGCGGGGGTCGATCTGCGCCAACAGGTCGCCCTGCTTTACTTCCTGGCCTTCGCGGAAGTTGAGGCTCATCAGCTGGCCGCCCACCTGCGGGCTGACCGTGACGGTGTTCATGGCCGTGACCGTACCCAGGGCGCTGGCATACACCGGCACATCCTGGCGGATGGCATCGACCACGGTGACCGGCACCGGGCCGGCATCGGGATCTTCGCCACCCTGGCGCGCGGCGGCGCCCGGGCCTGCCGCCTTGTCCTTGCCGCCGCCCAGTACCCGCACGCCGACAAACGCCAGCACCAGCACTACCACGACCAGCAGCACGATCTTCCAAACACGTGACATTCAAGGACTCCAAGAAGGCTGGATGGGGCAGCGCCCCGATTGGCAATGCACAAAGCATACCTGTGACCCATGCCTTTTCCTGCATGACGGATGGGACGGGCGCTCAGACCCGGCGCGGCGAAGGAGGTTCCCGTAGCGGCGGCCTTGCCCTACATTCAGGTGCAGACCCCTTCCCTGGAGCCCGTGATGCGCCGTTCCCTGCTGCTGTCCGCCCTGTTGCTGGCTGTGCCGGCCCTTGCCCATGCCGACGTGGCCGAGCGCCCGGAGGTGACCGCTGCCGCGCAGCGCCTGCAGGCGCAGGTGGTGGAATGGCGTCGTGACTTCCATCAGCACCCGGAGCTGTCCAACCGCGAAGCACGCACCTCGGCCGAAGTGGCCAAGCGCCTGCGCGCAATGGGCCTGAAGCCGAAGACCGGCATTGCCCACCACGGCGTGGTGGCGATCATCGAAGGCGGCAAGCCGGGCCCGAAGATCGCCCTGCGCGCGGACATGGACGCGTTGCCGGTAACCGAACAGACCGGCCTGCCGTTCGCCTCCAAGGCTACGGCGCAGTACCGAGGGCAGACGGTGGGGGTGATGCACGCCTGTGGCCATGATGCGCACACCGCCACCCTGCTGGGCGTGGCCGAGGCACTGGTGGCGATGAAGAAGGACCTGCCGGGCCAGGTGATGCTGATCTTCCAGCCGTCCGAAGAAGGCGCGCCGCCGCCGGAAGAGGGCGGTGCCGCGCTGATGCTGAAGGAAGGCCTGTTCGCCGACTTCAAGCCTGAGGCCGTGTTTGGTCTGCACGTATTCTCCAGCGTGCAGGCCGGGCAGATCGCGGTGCGTGGTGGCCCGCTGATGGCGGCGTCCGATCGCTTCGGGATCAAGGTGATCGGTCGACAGACGCATGGTTCGGCGCCGTGGAACGGGGTGGACCCGATCGTGGCCACCGCCGATCTGGTCGGCACTGCGCAGACCATCGTCAGCCGCCGCACCAATCTGTCCAAGCAGCCGGCGGTACTGACCTTCGGGGCGATCAACGGCGGTATCCGCTACAACATCATTCCCGACGAAGTGGAGATGGTCGGCACCATCCGCACCTTCGATGAGGGCATGCGCCAGCAGATCTTCGCTGATCTGCGCAACGTGGCCGAGCACACGGCCGCGGCGCACGGGGCCAAGGCGGTGACCGAGATCTACGAGGCCGAGGGCAACCCGGCCACGGTGAACGACCCGGCGCTGACCGCGAAGATGCTGCCGAGCCTGCAGGCGGTGGTGGGCAAGGACAATGTCTACGAGCCGCCGCTGCAGATGGGCGCGGAGGATTTCTCGCTGTACGCCAAGGAAGTGCCGGGCATGTTCTTCTTCGTCGGTTCCACCAGCGTGGGCATCGACCCGGCGACGGCGCCGGCGAACCATTCGCCGAAGTTCCTGTTGGATGAGAAGGCGCTGGATGTGGGCCTGCGCGCGTTGCTGCAGGTCAGCCTGGATTACCTGCACGGCGCCGGCACCCCGGCGGGGTGAGGGTTACCGGCAGGGCTTGCAGCCCTGCACCCGCTGCAATCAAAGGCAACATCAACGTCAACGTCAACGTCAAAAGCTGGGCTGGTTTTCTGTGGGTTGGGCGGGGCGGTGTGGGCTTGCAGGACACGCCGTAAACCCCCAGTCCGGCCCAGCCGCTGGCGGCTGTGCGTTCGGGCGCTTGCGAAGCAGTGCTTCGCAAGCAAAGCGCCCTCACCCATGGGGGCTCGTAGGCGCCATCCATGGCGCCTGCGGTCCTGCAAGCCCACACCACCCCGCCCCCGACAGTTTCCTGCGATCCGTCGGAACGGCACGGGGTCGGATCCCGTTGTTTCGCAACGGGCTCTGACCCCATTCCTGCTCTGGTAGGTGTCGACCTTGGTCGACACGGCGGACGTCATGAACGTCTGAACGACCGGCTTCTGCTTTTGAATTTGATTTTCCTGATCTTTCCCGTGGTGGCGCGGGAAACTGTCCGTGGCCGGGAGGGTGGGTTGGCTGGGGGCGTGAGCCGCATGGATGCGGCGACCGAGCTTACATGGACGTACTTGCGGCGTCCCCCAGCCAACCCACCCTCCCGGCCGACCCCGAGATCCTGCTCTTAACCACCACGGAGGGGCTGCGCCGTTGGCCGATCCGGCCGAAGGCCCGCCCTGCGCGCGATACAATGACGCCCATGAACACCCCCCAGGACTCCAGCCTCGGTCGCGAGGTCAGTTACCCGTCGCAGTACGATCCCGGCCTGCTGTTTCCCATCCCGCGCATCGGCGCCCGTTCGGAAATCGGCCTCGATGATGCCGCGCTGCCGTTCGTCGGCCATGACCGCTGGCATGCCTTCGAACTGAGCTGGCTCGACCCGCGTGGCAAGCCGCAGGTGGCCGTGGCCACCGTGCAGGTGCCGTGCACCTCGCCGCGGCTGATCGAATCGAAGTCGTTCAAGCTGTACCTGAACTCCCTCAACAGCACCCGTATCGACAGTGCCGAAGCCCTGCGCGAGCGCCTGGTTGCCGATCTGTCGGCCTGTGCCGGTGCGCCGGTGCAGGTGGCGTTCGGCCTGCCGGAACTGCGCGAAGCGCCGCTGGGTGAGTCCATCGACGGGCTGCAGGTGGAGATCGACTGCTATGGCCCGCCGCAGGCCGATTATCTTGCTGCCGACGCGGGCAACGTGGTGGAAGAGACCCTGGTGTCGGCCTTGCTGAAATCCAACTGCCCGGTGACCGGCCAGCCGGATTGGGCCACGGTCAGCCTGCGCTACCGGGGCCCGAAGATCGATCGTGCCGGCCTGCTGCGCTATCTGGTCAGCTACCGCGAGCACGCCGAGTTCCACGAGCAGTGCGTCGAGCGCATCTTCAGCGAGGTGTCCGCACGCTGCCAGCCGCAGTGGCTGGAAGTGGAAGCGCGCTACACCCGCCGGGGTGGCCTGGACATCAATCCCTGGCGTGCCAGCCCCGGCATCGCAGCCCCCGCTGCGACCTACCGCGAACTGCGCCAATAAGCGCCGCCGGGCATGGCCCGGCGCTACCACCGCAGGGGATGGTCGGCACCTACGGGTAGCGCCGGGCCACGCCCGGCGAGCGCAGCGGCCATCGGCCACCCCGATTGTTCAGCCGCCCCGGGGGGCGGCTTCACATCCGCACCATCCCCATTTAACAACCGCCATGGCACCGTGCATACCACGTAGTCATGCAGACGGGAGTGTGTGGATGAGTACCGAGAAGAAGGCCGATTTCTCCGGCGTAAGCGCCAGCGTCGACAGTACCGCGCAACAGGTTCCCAAGGCGGACTTTTCCGGCGTGAGCGCATCGGTGGACAGCACCGCTGATGTTGTCAGTGGCGGCACCTACACCGTGCAGAAGGGAGATTCGCTGTCGAAGATCGCCAAGCAGCACCTGGGCGATGCCAATGCCTGGAAGAAGATCTTCGAGGCCAACCGCGATGTGCTTGACGACCCGGACAAGATCTTCCCGGGCCAGACCCTGAAGCTGCCGCCGAAGTAAGCCGGACCCGCAACCGGCCCACGATCGCTATCCGAACATGCCTGGGAGAAACCACGAATGATCAAGACCACGCCGCTTCAGAACGCCCTGCTGGCCGCCCTGCTGGGCAGTGTCGCCTTGGTGGGCTGCAAGAAGAAGGAAGAATCCACCGATACCAATGCCGCCCCGGCAGCCACTGCCCCGGCCGAGCCGGCACCGGCGCCGATGACTGGCGCGCCGCCGCCGATGGCCGCCGCAAGCGCCGTGGCCGTGTCCTCGGTCACCGTGGGCAAGAGCGCGGCTGCGGACAAGTCCGTTGCCACGGCTGCCCTGTTCGCGCCAAAGGATGATGTCGTCGTTTCGGTGAAGACCGATGGCGCGGCCAGCAACGTCAACGTCGGCGCCAAGCTGACCTTCCAGGACGGCCAGGTGGCCGGTGAACAGAGCGCCACGCTGAACACCAGCGGCGCCGAGACCACCAACATCACGTTCAAGAATGCCAATGGCTGGCCGGCCGGCAAGTACCGCGCCGAAGTCATGGTTGATGGTAAGGCGGCCGGAACGCCGCAGGAGTTCGAGGTCAAGTAAGTCCCGCCGACTCTCTCCCGGTTGGACTCACGATGGACGCAGCCGCGAGGCTGCGTCTTTTTTGTTGGGCGGTTGCACGCTGGGCCGCATCCACGCATGGCGTGGATCTACCCGAACGGCCGCCGCGCCGGGTGTAGACCACGCCACGCGTGGGCGCGCGGCGATGGTTGCAACCGATACCACGGCAATGGATCACTGCGTTGCCGCAGCGCAGTACCTTGGCGTATGGCATGGCTTTGCCCCGCGCGGCTGAAAACGCGACAATGCAGGGGTTTCCCCGCCGCGCGCCCACCCTGACGGCGACGAGGGAAAGTGACACGGTTGCACGTGGCCCGGCGCTGGCGCCGGCCTTCCCCTGAGAACTGCTACAGAGTCCAAGTCCCCCATGTCCAAGATCCTCTATACGCTGACCGACGAAGCACCGTTCCTGGCGACCCAGTCGCTGCTGCCGATCATCGACGCCTATACCGCCACCGCTGGCATCGTGGTGGAAACCCGTGACATCTCGCTGTCCGGCCGCATCCTGTCGCAGTTCCCCGAACTGCTGAGCGATGCGCAGAAGGTCAGCGACGACCTGGCCGAGCTGGGCCAGCTGGCGACCACCCCGGACGCCAACATCATCAAGCTGCCGAACATCTCCGCCTCGGTGCCGCAGCTGAAGGCGGCCATCAAGGAACTGCAGGACCAGGGCTATCCGCTGCCGGATTACCCGGAAACCCCGGCCGACGACCAGCAGCGCGACTACAAGGCGCGCTACGACAAGGTCAAGGGCAGCGCGGTGAACCCGGTGCTGCGCGAAGGCAACTCCGACCGCCGCGCGCCGCTGTCGGTGAAGAACTACGCCCGCAAGCACCCGCACCGCATGGGCGCCTGGGCGTCGGATTCGAAGTCGCACGTTTCGCACATGGCCGCCGGTGATTTCTACGGCAGCGAAAAGTCGGCCACGCTGGCCAACGCCGGTGCGCTGAAGATCACCTTCCACGGCAAGGACGGCAGCGCCGTCGTGCTGAAGGAAAAGACCGCGGTCAAGGCCGGCGAGATCGTCGATGCCGCGGTGATGAGCCGCAAGGCGCTGGCCAGCTTCATCGCCGCGCAGATCGAAGATGCCAAGGCGCAGGGCGTGCTGTTCTCGCTGCACCTGAAGGCCACCATGATGAAGGTCTCCGACCCGATCATGTTCGGCGTGGTGGTCAACGAGTTCTACAAGGACGTGCTGGCCAAGCACGCCGACGTGCTGAAGCAGGCCGGTTTCGATGCCAACAACGGCATTGGCGACCTGGCCGCGCGCCTGCCGTCGCTGCCGGAAGCCACCCGCGCCGCGATCGAAGCCGACCTGGCTGCCGAATACGCACAGCGCCCGGGCGTGGCCATGGTCAACTCGGACAAGGGCATCACCAACCTGCACGTGCCGAGCGACGTGATCGTCGACGCCTCGATGCCGGCGATGATCCGCGACTCGGGCAAGATGTGGAATGCCGAAGGCAAGCTGCAGGACACCAAGGCCATCATCCCCGATCGCTGCTACGCCGGCGTGTACCAGGCCGTCATCGACGACTGCAAGGCCCACGGTGCGTTCAACCCGGCCACCATGGGGTCGGTGCCGAATGTCGGCCTGATGGCGCAGAAGGCCGAAGAGTACGGCTCGCACGACAAGACCTTCCAGATCGCTGCCGACGGCGTGGTCAAGGTCACCGACGATGCCGGCAACGTGGTCTTCGAACACGCGGTGGAAGCCGGTGACATCTGGCGCATGTGCCAGACCAAGGACGCACCGATCCAGGACTGGGTGAAGCTGGCCGTCGAACGCGCCCGCCTGAGCAGCACCCCGGCTGTGTTCTGGCTTGATGCCGCCCGCGCCCACGACGCGCAGGTCATCGCCAAGGTCGAGCAGTACCTGAAGGACCACGACACCAATGGCCTGGACATCCGCATCCTGCCGCCGGTGGAAGCGACCGCGTTCTCGCTCGATCGCATCCGCAAGGGCGAGGACACCATTTCGGTGACCGGCAACGTGCTGCGCGACTACCTGACCGACCTGTTCCCGATCATGGAACTGGGCACCAGCGCCAAGATGCTGTCGATCGTGCCGCTGATGGCCGGTGGTGGTCTGTTCGAGACCGGCGCCGGTGGTTCGGCCCCCAAGCACGTGCAGCAGTTCGTGGAAGAGGACTACCTGCGCTGGGATTCGCTGGGTGAATTCCTGGCCCTGGCCGCGTCGCTGGAACACCTGGGCAACCGTTACGACAACGCCGCCGCCCGCGTGCTGGCCAAGGCGCTGGACGAAGCCAACGGCCAGTTCCTGGACAACGACAAGTCGCCGTCGCGCAAGCTGGGTGGCATCGACAACCGTGGCAGCCACTTCTACATCGCCCTGTACTGGGCGCAGGCGCTGGCTGCGCAGGACGACGATGCCGCACTGAAGGCGCGCTTCGCACCGCTGGCCAAGGCGCTGAGCGACAACGAACAGAAGATCGTTGACGAGCTGGTGGCGGTGCAGGGCAAGGCCGTGGATATCGGCGGCTACTACCGTCCGGATGTGGCCAAGGCCAGCCAGGCCATGCGTCCCAGCGCGACCCTGAACGCCGCACTGGAACAGCTGCGCGGCTGATCCATCGCCGCCTGGTTGTGAAGAAGAAACCCGCGCTCCGGCGCGGGTTTCTTTTTGCTGGGGCCAGGAGTTGGTGCCCGGGGTCGGATCCCGCTGCGAAGCGGCGGGCTCCGACCCCATTCCCCAATGCCGTCAACACGGCATGAAACTTGCCCCCGATGGCCGTCGCAGAACCGCTGTGTGCCCTTTCACTACCCGCTGCAATCTGAGCAATGGGTCACGGCCCGCCGTGTCTCACTTGTCCTAGCCTTGGCCTGCGAAACCGCCGGGGAGGCGGTTGCCCGGGGAACTCGGATGGCACGCGTGCTGGTGGTGGGAACCGATATCCAGGGCGAGCAGGCACTGCTGCAGCGCCTGCGTGTGGCTTCGGCGCTGCCCGACGGGCAGATCCGCCGCAGCCAGGATCTGGATGACTGCGATCTGCTGGTGATCCGCGACACGCCGGCGCTGCGCAATGCGGCACTGCGCATGCGCCAGCAGCGGCCCCGCCTGCAGTGCTGGATAGAAGACATCGGCGGGCAGCTGCGCCGCGGCGATGGTGGCCACGATGTGCTGGACGACGGCGCCATCGGCCATGCGCTGCGCGGCATGCAGGCCGCGCCGCCGTCCACACCGGTACGCCTGGCCGACGGCGCCCATGCCATCACCCGCCTGCTGCGCGAGCGTTTGCCGTTGCGCCAGGGCCAATTGCTGCTGGCCCTGGAGGGCCAGCCGCTGCTGCTGATGGATATCGAACAGGACCAAGCCGTGCTGCTGCAGGAGCCGGCCGCGCTGCTGGTGGAACGCCTGGCCGACGGATTCGAACACCTGCAGCTGGACGCGCTCACGGCCGCGCAGCTGCAGGCGCTGGCCGGTACGCGGCCGCGCCAGCCGCTGCGCCCGCTGCTGTGGCAATGGGCGCAGCGCAGCCGCCACTGGCAGGCACTGGACGAGCGCCTGCGCGGGGCCACGGTGAAGCTGCTGCGCTGGCCGGATTTCCGCGTGCTGGGCCACGATCACGACGCCTTCCGTCTGTGCTCGCTGCTGCTCAAGCGCGCCAGCACGGTGGATGAGTGCGCGATGCTGCTGGAGCTTCCCGCCGCGGCCGTGCGTGACTTCGTGCATGCGGCCTACCTGTGCGGCTACGCCCAGTTGCAGGGTTCGGCCACATCCACGGCCACGCCGATGCGCAGCAGCAGCCCCGACCCTGGCCTGCTGGCCCGTCTGTGGCGCAGCCTGCGCGGGAACGAGCGCCATGCGTGAACACAAGGTGGTGGTGCTGGGTGGCATGGGCAGCGGCAAATCGACGCTGGTACGCAGCATCGCGGCCGGCGCGGTGATCGATACCGATGTGGCCAACAGTGATCGCGCCGGTGCCGACAAAGCCTCGACCACGGTGGCCCTGGACTACGCCGATATCGACCTGCCCAACGGCGAGCGCCTGCGCCTGTACGGCACGCCGGGCCAGCAGCGCTTCGACTTCCTGTGGCCGATCCTGCTGCAGGGCGCGCGTGGCGCGGTGCTGCTGCTGGACGCGCGCCGCAGCGGCCTGGCCACCGAACTGGACACCTACCTGCAGGCCCTGCAGCCCTTCGCCGGTGCGCTGGCGCTGGTGGTGGCGGTCACCCACTTGGACCTGGCACCGGCAGCGGTACTGGACGACTGGGCGGCACGCGCCGTGCTGGACGGGCAACCGTTGCCGCTGCTGCCGCTGGATGCCCGCGATCGTGAGCAGGGACTGCTGCTGATGGATGTATTGATGAGCGAGATGGAAGCGCACGCACTGGTGGCCGCGCATGGCTGACGGACAGCTGGCCCTGTTGCCGGACGAACGACAACGTGCCCGCCTGCAACCGTTGTTGCACGACCTGCGCCAGCGCGTGGAGGGCGTGCGTGCGGTGGTGCTGGCCAGCGTGGATGGCTTTGCGGTGGTCAGTGCCGGTGCCGAAGGGCGCGGCGAACGGCTGGCGGCGATGACCAGCGCCATGCTGGCGCTGGCCGGCGCGGTGGGCCGCGAACTGGTACTGGGCGAACTGCAGACGCTGATGCTGGAGGCCGCCGGCGGCAAGGTGCTGATGCTGGCCATTACCGCCGAAGGGCGCGCACCGCTGCTGTTGATGGCCGCGTGCGACCAGCGCAGCGTGATCGGCCAGGTGCTGTGGCAGAGCAGGGAATGTGGCCGGGAGATCCTGGCCGAACTCGGCGGAACGTGAGCCCGGCCGCAGGGGAACCAGGGGCTCGAACCAACAAGATGAAGGGGAGCGCACGTGGCTGGACTGACTGAATCGCTGAATGCACTGATGGGTATCGACGGCGCGCAGGCCGTGGCCCTGGTCGATTACGAGAGCGGCATGCTGCTGGGCGAGGCCGGCGCGGGCATGGACATGGAGGTGGCGGCCGCCGGCAACACCGAAGTGATCCGCGCCAAGATGAAGACCGCCGCCTCGCTGAACCTCAACGACAGCATTGAAGACATCCTGATTTCGCTGGGCAAGGCGTACCACATCATGCGCCCGGTGGCGCGCAAGAAGGGCCTGTTCTTCTACATCGTGCTGGACCGGACCAAGAGCAACCTGGCCCTGGCCCGGCGCAAGGTGCAGGACGTGGAAGCCGAACTGGCGATCTGACCGCCCGCCTGACCGCCTTTCGTAGAGTCGAGCTTGCTCGACTGCTTTGCTCCGGCCCTTCGTAGAGTCGAGCTTGCTCGACTGCTTTGCTCTGGCCCTTCGTAGAGTCGAGCTTGCTCGACTGCTT